>JAHJNE010000493.1 GCA_018820995.1 Gammaproteobacteria bacterium
CAGCTGTTGTATTCCTATAAGCTTAATCCACAAACCTTGTTTTTTGCCGGTTACAGTGACAATGCTTTTAGCGATGATGAAGTTCAGGACCTGACCCGTGCTGAGCGTTCAGTCTTTATGAAATTCAGTTATGCCTGGATGCTATAAGTGTATGATTTATTTTGCTATATTTGAGAGTGGGAATTTTTTAGAAGGGCGATGTTTGAGTTGGACGCTGTTTGACGGCGGGTTGTCGTCGCAAGCTGCTTGAACTAAAAACAACGTTATCAGAGGTTATAAAAAAGAGGCAGATAAATATCTGCCTCTTTTATTTTTGTATTAGTTTAACCGCGCGCTTTTGCTGCTTTTTTCAGGGCCTTTTTCTTCGCCACTGATTTTGGTTTTTTGGTTTTGCTTGGGGCTTTTGCTTCTTTATGCTTTGGCCGCAACTCTTCAATCACCCGGCGTTTTAACGCTTGTTCAGTGTAGCGTTCAACTTTGCCAACGATGCCGATGTCGTGCGCTTCGACCAATGAAATAGCGATACCTTTTTTACCGGCACGGCCAGTGCGGCCAATACGGTGAATGTAAATATCAGCAGTGCGTGGCATATCGAAGTTGATGACATGGCTGATATCATCGATATCCAGACCACGGGCCGCAATGTCGGTTGCCAATAATATCCGCACCTGGCCGCCACTAAAACGTGCGACAGCCTGCATCCGTTTATCTTGTGGCATTTCACCCTGCAGCCAACAAGTTTTGATGCCTGCCGCTTCCAATTGCCCGGTTAACGTCGCTAGTCTTTCACGTGTTTTGATAAACACAATAACTTTGGTCATCTCTGGTTGCTTTAACAAATGTAGCAACAACGCTAGTTTGTGGTCGCTGTCATCGGCTAAATGGATCCATTGGGTGATTTTACCCATTTCACGCCGTGGTGGCGCAGCTTCTAGCAGCAGAGGCTCTTTTAACGCGCGCGAGGCAAAACGACTAATAGCGACACCTTCCAGAGTGGCGGAAATTAACATGGTCTGACGACGACGTTTGGCTTCAACAATGATGCGGTCCATTTCCCCGACAAAGCCCATGTCCAGCATGCGGTCGGCTTCATCCAGCACCAGCACTTCAACTTCATCCGCCTGGAAACTTTCTTCGTTCATGTATTCAATCAAACGGCCGGGCGTTGCGACCAGCAAGTCGTTGTTTTTTTCTAAGGTTTCTTTGTGACTGCCGTAGTTGATACCGCCGGTGATCACGCCAACATTAAGGCCGGTGAACTGGGTCAGAATTTTAATTTGTTCAAAAATTTGAAACGCCAGTTCGCGGGTTGGCGTCATGATGAGTACCCGGGCAAAGCCTGGATCACGACGTGGAAAATCAATTAGGTATTGAATGGCCGGCAATAAAAAGGCCAGGGTTTTGCCCGTCCCGGTTGGTGCACTGGCCAGAATGTCTCGACCTTCCATTGCTGGCGGTATTGCCAGCTGCTGAATGCTGGTCGGTTTTACAAAACCAGCAAAACTCAACGCTTTATTGATGTCGTCATCAAATTGGAAGTCGTTAAAGGAGGTTATTTCGGCTTGGCTGATTTCTTCAGTCACAGTCACAGTACCTTATCTCTTAAATAAACAAATTAACTTTAGTCGGGCCAGGTCTGCTTTGCACCTTACAGGCTGACAAGCGCGCTGAGGATGCCTTACACTGCTGGCTGTTGGCAGTAACCATTTTGGCTGCTGCTTAGTGATTTTTATGGTCCCGGGCTGGTGATGAGCACAGGTTTTCGTTGTAAACAATTTTATGTCGATCATCGTGATTGCGCGATGAAAGTCAGCACCGATGCTTTGTTATTGGGAGCCTGGACACAGTTGCCTGTGTCTGGGGCGATCCTGGATATCGGTGCCGGTAGTGGTATTTTGACGTTAATGCTCGCTCAACGGAGCCAGCAGCAAGCTGATTTAATCATTGATGCCATTGAATTGGATGGCGCGGCTGCCGATGTCGCTGCCCAAAATTTCCGGCAAAGTGACTGGCACACCAAGATCCGTCTGATCAAAGGCGACATTCTAACCTATCCGGCCAGTGCTGACCATCTGTCTCACCGGCGCTACAGTTTGATCATCAGCAATCCACCTTTTTTTGTGGATAGCCTCAAAGCGCCGGATCCCAAACGCAATCAGGCGCGACATACTGATACCCTTTCTTTTGCCGATTTACTCAAGGTCGCTGCGACATTATTGACGCCTGAAGGCATGTTCAGTCTGATATTGCCAACCGCCGCTGCGGCTCAAATGATCACGCTGGCTCTCGAGACGGGTTGGTCTTTAAATCGGCAGTGTTTGGTGCAGACAAAAGCCAGTAAAGCACCGGGACGTTGTTTATTTAGTTTAAGTCGCAATCCGGTAAGCGAAGCGCCTGTCATCGAACAGCTGCTGATCCACGCAAGCGATGGCAGTTATCACAGTGACTATCGCCAGTTGCTGCAGGATTTTTATTTAAAGTTTTAAACTCATAGAAATGAGGACAATTGATGTCGACGATGCCACTGAGCCCTAGTGAATGGGTACAATTAAACTTGCAGCAACAAGGATTAAACCGACCCAAACGCGGCAAAGCGGCGACCTTGGAGATGATATCGCAGCTTGGGTATGTCCAGATTGACTCGATCAATGTGGTCGAGCGTGCACATCATCATGTGCTGCAGAGTCGGATTGCGAATTATCAGCCGCAATGGCTCGATGAGTTGATGGCTGAGCGCAAAGTTTTCGAATATTGGTCCCATGCTGCCGCCTATTTACCGATGGCTGATTTTCGCTTTAGTTTGTTTCGCAAGCATCAGCTACAGCAAGGGAAAAAGCACTGGTTTGCACCAGATCATCAGGTGATGCAGCAA
>JAHJNE010000494.1 GCA_018820995.1 Gammaproteobacteria bacterium
ATTTCCTTGAGGGATCAAGCTATTGCACACAGTGGCAGCAGTCATTGCGTTAACTTAATGAAAAATATATGTGGCGTCACGCATTTTTATCGCGTTCTGCCCGAAGTTGCGCCGACTGGCGGTTACTTTGCGATCAGCTGTTGGTGCGGCATACTTCGCTGCCGTGCACAGGTATTCACAGCCAGGTCGTTGCTGATTTAAAAGGTTAAAACGAATCATTTGTTACAAAAAATCTGAGGAATAATGAACAGACGGTTTTGATGTTCTTTTCTGTTTTACGCTTCGCATAACAGTTGCCTGGCTTGCTCTTTATAGGCTTCGCCAATTTTAACTATCATCTGGTTTGTTAATTGCAACTGCTGTCGATCACGGCTCACGACGTGCAAAGCCGCCACTAAATACGATTTATGGACTTGCACAAAGGTCGTCGGTGATAACTGACTTCGCAGCTGTTTCAGCGTACTGCTGACCAGCGTCATCCGCTCCCCCTGCCAGACTTTGACATAGTTGCCATAAGCTTCAAAACAACAAATAGATGCCAAATCAAAACGGCGTAACTCACGGTCAACCTTGAGGACGATAAATTCAATTTCTGTGTTGGCTGAGGGTGCATTCGTTGATGAATTATTTAGCGACGAGCCAACGGTCTCGATTTGTTGGTCAATGCATTGCCGGCGACGCACTTTTTGCAATGCCTGTCCCAAACGTTCGCCGCTGACTGGTTTTAACAAATAATCAGTGACGTCCAATGCAAAACCGTCCAGGGCAAATTGTGCATAGGCGCTCACCACCACCACCTGCGGCGGATTGGCTAGCACTTTTAACATTTCCAGCCCGGTTAACGCCGGCATTTGAATATCCAGCAACATCAAATCAACTTGCTGATGTGCCAGTACAGCTAATGCTTCAACCGCACTGTAGCAATGCGCCACCACCTGCACATCATTTTCTGCCGCCAGATGATGCAGCAGCACCTGATGCGCCAGGGGTTCATCGTCAACGATCAGAATCTGTAGCGTCGACTTCATACCAACTCCAGCTTGAGGGTTAATTCGGCCAGCCATTCATTGCCGGCGGGTGCGCTGTGCAGCCGATAATCATCACCATAATACAACTGCAGACGCCGACGCAGGTTTTCCAGCCCGATGCCGCCACCTGGTGCTGCCGCTTCGGCCACAGATGTGCTGTTACGACAGCTGAAATACAAGGTGTGATCCCGCACAGCAGCCGAGACTTCGACATGGCTTGGTGCGTTCGACATTTCCACCCCATGTTTATAGGCATTTTCCACCAACATCATCAACAACAAGGGTGGCAGCTGATACCCGCTACTGTCGACTGGGAAATCAACCGTTAAAGTGGTCTTATTGCTGACGCGCAACTGTTGCAACGCCAGATAATGCTGCAGATAGTCCAGCTCTTGCTGCAAGGTTACCCGCGGCTGTTGGCCCTGATACACCACATATCGCAGTAAATCAGCCAGCTGCAGAATAAGTTTTGGCGCGTCATCCGACTTCATCAAACATAAGGCATAGAGGTTATTCAACGTGTTGAACAAAAAATGGGGATTGATTTGCTGCTGCAACAACTGCAACTCAGTATGTACCTGTTGATGCTGAATTTTCGCCAGGGTGCTTTCCTGCTGCTGACGGTCAAATGCCAAAATCAGCGGCGTAGTCAGTAACCACTGCAACAGCATAAAATTTAGGTTGTACCAATTAAACGGGTTATGACTACCCGCCGGGATCGCAGGCACCAGCACCTGATTCATCGGCAACAGCAACAGCAGGGTCGAAATCAGTGGATAACTGAGCAAGATGAAGAAGAGGCTGACCAGCGCAAAAGGCAACAAACCATGCTGCGCCAGCACTCGGCGGATCAGCCAATAGCGATTCAGCCAATAACTACCAAACATCACACCAGCCAATAAACTGATTTGCCAAAGATAATGTAAAAACAACCAGGGGTTCGAGCCAAGTCTCACCAGGTCCACCTTTGTGGGGATCGGCTGTTCAGCCATGCCAGCGGGGTGCGAAACCAAAATCAGCGCAAAGCTAATGGTCCATAAAAGCAATAACAACAACAGCACCGTATCCAGCGACCATAACCATTGCCAGCGCGAACGGTTGCCCTGTTGCAACTTGTGCTGATACCAGCAATGCAGCCAGTACAATAGACTGAGCATCAGCGCCAACAGCCACTCATTTTCCCCAAACTTCAACCATCCCGAGCTGTCCGCAAACAGAAAAAATGCCGGATAAGCCAACATTCCTAACACCCAGAACAACCCGACCGCAGCTATTACCATCCGCTTCGGCGCAGTTTGTTGCTGCAACCAGCCTCCTACAGCCTGACAAAGCAACAACGGTAAAAATTGCAGCAACAGCACCAACGCCTGCGGCCATACCCTGGACCAGCCCGCGAGCTCCGGCGTTAACACTGGCGCTAGCACCGACCACCACCATGCCAGCAGCACCGGCAACAGCGGGAATAGGAAAGAGCTTTTGTAGGACAAAGATATTTTCATCGTCGTTTTATACCTTCCAAACGGCTGCCTGTCATTTTGCACCCTATCACTTGTTGGGCAGCCTGTCGGCGCAATTCACCTTGGTCAATTCAGTACAGTTCGGATTGTGTATTTCTGTGGCAGGTCATGCCGTTATGCTGCCTGTGAGAATACCATTTGTCATCCGTCGACGGACAAAACCGGCATTTGGGCTGATGAATCCGCCATCGTCAGCTCCCTAGCCTGCGTTTAACAGCAGTGACAGACTAAAAAGCTGGCTCGTCGTATTGCTCACGCCTGTTCAGCGGATTTGTCATCGCATTCAACGGTTTGGTCATGCGTCGCTTGAAGCCTTCATCAGCGCAACTTAGCCTCACAGCTATCTGCACACTTTACTTATGGACAACCGATGCTACAAATCCAACATCTGACCAAAACATATGCCGATGGCACCGCCGCCCTGCGCGGACTGAACTTGAGCGCAGGCCGTGGCATTTTTGGGCTGCTGGGTCCGAATGGCGCTGGCAAGTCGACTCTGCTGCGCACCATCGCCACCTTGCAACAACCTGATAGCGGCAGCATCCGGTTTGCGGATGTGGATGTACAGAAAGATCCACAACAGCTGCGGCGGCAACTGGGTTATTTACCACAGGAATTCGGGGTTTATCCTTGTATGTCCTGTCGCGCGTTGCTGGAACATATGGCGGTATTAAAAGGCCTGACCGACAAGCCTAGCCGCCAGCAGCAAATTGAAGCGCTGTTGGCGCAAACCAATCTTACGGCCGTTGCCGATAAAGCCGTCGCCCATTTTTCTGGCGGCATGCGCCAGCGGTTTGGCATTGCGCAGGCCCTGTTAGGTGACCCTAAGTTGCTGATTTTGGATGAACCCAGTGCCGGACTTGATCCGGAAGAGCGTCAGCAACTGCATAACTTACTGGCAGAAATTAGCCGGGATCGGCTGGTGCTGCTGTCGAGTCATATTGTCGATGACATCGAACAACTGTGCCGGCAAGTGGCCATCATGCTGCGCGGACAGATTGTCCTGCAAGGCGATACCACGGCATTAGTGGCGCCGTTGCAAGATCAAATTTGGGTTTATCAAGGCGAACTTGCAAGCCTGCCGCCACAAACACAACTGCTGCAGCGTAGTTATCTGCGTGGAGTGCCGCAGCAGCGGTTTTATGCACCTTATTGCCCAGGCGAAGGATTTAGCGCAGAGACGGCGTCACTGCAAGACCGTTATTTCCTAACGCTCGCTGCCACGCCAACGCAACTGGATGAACCAGAACTGGCGCTGCCACAGGAGCAAAACCGATGAGTAGCACTTTGTTTCAGCCGCCGCAGCTGGCACTGCTGCAAAACGAATGGCGGTTTTACCGGGTCCAACCACTCTGTTGGCTGGCGCTGATTCTGGCGCTGGCTTTTGCTTTGCTAACCACCGTTGGCAGCGATGTGCAAACCGCACAACCCTATAAAGAACTGCTCTTTAGCCATACCAAATTGCTGATGATCTTACAGCCGTTGTTGATTGGTGCATTGGCGCCGCTGGCGTTTTTACGGGATCAACAACACGGGATGACTGAACTGACCGGCGTAACCCCCATCAGCAGCCGGCAATGGTGTATCAGCCGGGCGGGTGCGTTGCTGGCGATAGTCATTGGCGTGCAAATGTTACTGCTGTTGTTGGCTGGTATCGCGGTCGAACTAGCAATCGACTCACAACTCACCGTAGACAGTAATCTCTGGCTGTTTTCCATCACGCTATTTTTTGTGCAACAACTGCCAGCACTGCTGTTATTGGTGGCGCTGCAATTGTGGTGCAGCCGCAAGACCCACAACACATCTTTATTGTACTTGTTAACCGCGGTGTGTTTTTTAGGTTATTTACTGCTGGCTGCCGCCAGCGGCTCGCCGGTGATGGCCAATCCGCAGCAGCTTTCCCCTGTTTTGCCGCAGCTGATGCTGTATTTGGATCCTTATGCACTGACGCCATGGCTGGCGCAGCTAGAGCGTGATGCATCGATTGTTCCTGACGGTACCGTGCTGCTGAACCGGCTGCTTATTTTGAGCCTCAGTGCCTGGTTTTTTTGGCGGGCCATTCAGGCTGAACCAAAGCAATCCACTTTGCGAAAAACCAGCAGGTTTGCGTTTTTTACACCAGGCAGCCGGGCCGCTTCATTACAAATCGCATCATTACCAGCGACATCCATGCAGGCTCTGCCAGCCACAACCTCAAGCAAGCCACATTTGTATCGCGCTATCACGCCGGCAGTTGCATTCGCCGGCCAAAGCTTGAACAGTTTATTGCACCTGCAATGGCAGCAATTAATACGACAACGCAGTACCGTGCTGGCGCTGCTGTTGCTGACTGGCTTAGTATTTAGCGAAGCTTTGAATGGTTTGGACTATGCCGAACCGTTAAGCCAGTTGTTACCCACCAGCCGCGATGCACTCAACCGGGTGAACTGGGATGTGCTGCCAAGATTTGGTCTGTTGCTGGTGGCTCTGTGGGCAAGTCAGCTCAGTGGGTTAAACCGGCAACGTCGCTGTGACAGTCTGGTCGCCGTTACGCCAGTCTCTTCTGCGGTGCTGTTATCTAGTCAGTTGCTGGTGTTGTGGCTGCTGACACTGTTGTTTGTCGGGCTCTGTTTGAGCGCCGTTGCGCTGGCGCAATTACTGCTCAATGTGCCATTGCAACCTGCTGAATATCTGCAGCAAGGATTGTTTGTGCTGCAGCCTTTACTGATGTGGGGCATGTTGCTACTAGCCTGCCATGCGATCTTAAAAACGCCACTTCGCGCGAACTTATTGGTTGCTGGCTTGTTCATGTTTGCATTAACGCCGCTGCCGGATTTACTGCAGTTACATCATCCGCTGTGGCGCGTTGGCCAAACTCAATTGCAGATGCCTGATGCACTCTGGGGCTATCAGGGTTCTGCCGGCGGGATCTCGGGTAGTGGCAGCTTTAGCCATGGCGGTTTTTGGCCTTTTGCACTGTTCTGGGCTTTGTTGGCACTGACGTTGTGGCTACTGGCGCTGCAAAGGTACCATCGCGGCACCGGCTACAGCACGCCTAAACGCTGGCTGACCAAGCTTACGATGACCCCGATTGCCATCGTTACGGCGCTGTTAGCGCTGCTATGGCTGACTCAGGGGCTGCACATTCACCAGCAACTGCAACAAGCCGGAGTGTTGCAAACCGCATCACAGCAACAGGCCTTGCGCGCCGCTTATGAACAGCAATATCAGCAGTGGCAGCAACAACCGCAGCCGGTTGTGAGCAAGGTGAAATTGCAGGTTGACCTGTTCCCGGCGGAACAAAGTGCAGTGATTAACGCGCAACTCACGCTGACCAACCCGCACCCAACGGCCATTCGCCAACTGCTGATCGGATTTCCCACCAGCAGAACCGGCCAACAACTGCAAACGCCTGATGACATCCGCGTCGACGGTGCGAGGTTGCAAACCTTTGATCAGCAGTTAGCCCAGCGTATTTATCAGCTTGACCAACCGTTAGCGCCGGGCGCGACCACCACGTTGCACCTTACACGGCATCTTAAGCAGCATGCCATCGCCCAGGCGCCACAACATCAGGTGTTACGCTCGGAATTCAGTTATTTGCGGATGCTGCAGCTGCTACCCCAGCCTGGTTTTTTGCCGGAACTGCGCTTGCGCGATAGTCAATTGCGGGCTGAACATGGTTTGACGCCGTTGTCAGCGGCAGAAATTCAGCCATCGGTACTTGCTGCCACCGCGACGCCTGCGACTGCGCGTTATGACTGGGCGCAACTTGAAACTGTGGTCTCGGTCCCGCAAGGTTATCAGGGCATTGCCGCTGGCAAACTGTTACGGCAATGGCAGCAGCAACAACGGCAGTATTTTCACTATCAAACCTCGAATGCGGTGCGTAACTTGCCCGCCGTTGTCGCGGTGCCGTGGCAGCCAAAGCGCGTTTTGCAAAACGGCCTGCCATTGGAAATTTACAGCCCTGAATATAACGCTGCCACTGATCTTACCCAACAAGCCATGCAGCACACCATCGAATGGTTTAACCAGCACATTGGCGCTTATCCGGGTGATGCCTTGCGGTTGGTGATGGTGCCGGATCTGGGCCCGACCGGCTATGCGTTACCTCAGCTGATACTGATTAATCATCGAGTGGGCGTGCGAGCCTTCCCCGTATCCAGCGCCGGTTTTAGCCAGGTGTACCGGCGAACCGTGCATGAAGTGGCGCATCAGTGGTTTGGCCATGGAATTGGCAATGGGGTAACGGGGGATAGTGCTTTTTTGGTCGAGTCTTTGGCAAAATATGCCGAGCTGGTGATCATTGAGCAGCACTTCGGAGTTGATGCGATGCAGGCGCTGGTTGAGTTTGAGCGCGAGCGCTACAGCAGGGCGCATGCCGGCAGCCGCTCAGAGCAAAAAAATCTGATTGATGCCGATGAGTCGTACGATCAGTACTCCCGCGCCACATTGGTATTCGCAAAATTGCGGCAGGAAGTCGGAGACACTGTGCTTGTCGCCACGTTACATCAACTGTGGCAACAACACCGCTACCCGGCCAAACCAGCCAGCGCGATGGATTTTGTGCGTGCTTTACAGGCGAATAGTCCGCCAAGTGCACACCCTCTGATTCATACACTATTGCTGGAACTGGATACCAGCCTGTTATCAGAATAATGTTTCTGGTGTGGTAGCGATGCACCTGCATGTCGTTGATGATTGTAGACATTGATGGTTGCCAGCACAGGTGCCGCCCACGTCGCGGCGGCACCACTCACTGCTGGAGTCTCTATTTTTGCTGATGGGCATAACTGCCATCCCAGTCTAAAGCTGGCGCCTGTTGTAAAAAGGCGTCCAGCCGCTGTTGATACAAAGCAATAATGCCGTCAATAAGTGTCTTGCCTGCACTGTCCCGATGTGGCTGCAGCTTGAATTGTAACTCAGTGCACAGTGCCAGCGCTGCCGCGAACTCCCGGACAAAATAGTATTCCACCACTTGATTCAGCTGTTGATACAAGGTTCGAAGCTCCAATGGGAGATCAGGGTCAAGTGGCATATAAATACGAATTGGGATCTGTTTCCCTTTCACCCTGACCTTATCCACGAGCAGATAGTCAAAATCAGGCGCCGCAGCTTGGGTATATTCACTGACCAGTAATGGCAATTGATAAAACTTTGTCAGCCCTTCCAGTCTGGAACCAAGATTAACGGCATCCCCAATCACCGTATAACTACGGCGAAAATCCGACCCCATGTCCCCGACATTCATTTCGCCGGTATTGATCCCAATGCCGATGCAGACCATAGGTTGGTTTTGCGCTTGGTACTGCTGATTAAGAGCGTCCAGCGCCTTGAGCATGGCCAATGCAGTCTGGATTGATTTACTGGCATGACAAGGTTCTTCCAATGGCGCGCCCCAAAAGGCCATCACCATATCCCCAACATATTTATCGATGGTACCGTCATGCGCCAGAATGGCTTGCGTTACTGCTGAAAAAAATTGATTCAGCCATAGCTTTAGTTCCTGTGCCGACATGCTCTCGGAAATCTCGGTGAAACTGCGGATGTCACTGAACAGCACTGATAATTGCTTTTTTTCCCCAGCCAGACTGACGGAAGATGGATTGTTCAGCAGCCTTTCAATATGGGCGGGCGGCAAATACTGATCAAACACGGCTTTGATCCGTTGACGACGTTTTGCCTCACTGACAAAACCATAGCTGACGTAATAAAGCGATAACATCATCACCAGCAACAGCGGGTTGAACAAGGGTAAATCCAACACCTGCTGCCGCCACAACCAGAGATTCAGCGCAATCACCAGCAGCATCAGCAACAGCGCGACGGCGATACTGGCTAGAGGTCCCAATCGTGGAAACAGCCACAGACAGCAAAGTCCAAGCAACAACAACTGCAGCAGTATCGCTCCAGTCCACCAGTCTGGCCGGTATGGCAAGCTGTCCGGTGACATCAGTCCATCAAACACAGTCGCGTGGATCTCCACGCCCGGAAAAGTCAGAGAAGTCGGGGTTGCCCGCAGATCGGCAAGTCCGGCGGCGGATGTCCCTACAAACACCACCGCTTGGTCAAATCGGTTATCTGTAATGCGGTCCAGCAACACATCTGCTGCGGAACTATAAGGATAATGCCGCTCCGCCCCCCGATACGGGATCAGGATCCGACCTTGTTGATCGGTACGAATGAAGCTGTTGCCGACTTGCACGCCTTGTAAATAGGCCTTATTTGCTCGCTGCAGCCAACTTGGTTGCACCTGATCCAACAAGCTGTAAACCCTGAATGCTTCCAACGCTAACGATGGATAAAGTTGTTGATCTAATTGATGCAACAGCGCCACCCGACGAATAAAGCCGTCGGCATCTTCGTCGGCATTGATAAACCCCTGCCCAGACGCCGTCGCGGCCAGCGCTTCGATGGGCGCAGCGAAACCACTGAAAGGTTCAAACGGCGTAATGCCAACCGGTCGTTGCTGCGCTACGCCCTGATTGCGAAGATCACCACTGCGCAGTTGACCCTGGCGATGAAGCAAATTCGCCAGCACCACTTCCATCGATTGCATGGTCGCGGCAAAACGCAAATCCGGATCTAAACGAGCGGCATGTTCCAGCAGGCTTTGTCGCTGAATAACTGATAAGGCAGAGCTTTGCGGCCAACTTTGCAAAGCAGCCAGCGCCGCATTCGGCTGAGGTTCCGAAAACAGCACATCATAAACCACCAGCACAGCACCAGCTTCGGCCAACTTATTGGTGAGACGGACAAATTGACTGCGATCCCAAGGCATCCGACCGATGTCATGCAGGCTGGTCTCGTCGATATCAACAATCTGAATATTACTGACACTGCGTGGCCACGGCGGTAGGTATTGCACCTTTGCATCATATAGCAGCCCTTCCAGCCGCTGCTGTATACGCTCCAGTGCAGACGGCGCAAAAAATTGCAATGCCACGACAAACAGCAATAACAGCAGCGGAATACTTTGTCTTTTCATCCATGTTGCCAGCACATACCCCCTGCGAGTCATCCAACCTTCTATACCTGATACGACGCTTTATTAACGACATGCAATGACAATGTACATGCACTGCAATACAAGGATAAAGCCATCTGCATAACATCTCAGGCAGTACCTACTGCACTTTTTACTGCAGTCGCGATTGCAGTTTTGTTATGGCAAAAGGCATCTTCCATTTTGGCTGCTATTGCACACTTATCACCACTGTGGCCGTGCTGACGCCACCAAAGGCACCGGATACTTGATAAGTAAAACTGTCATTTCCGATGAAAGCCGCATTGGGCGTATATCTGAAACTGCCATCACGCTGCAGTAGCAAAGTGCCATTGGTTGGTCCGCTCAACAAGCTGGCGGAGAGTGTCGGCACTGCGCCAAGATTGGCAAATCCCAACTCAAATACCACACCACTGGTCGATGCTAACCACAATGTTTTACCGTCGGCGCTGACTGCCAGCCCGCTAATAGTTGTCACGCCCTGCGGCAATGCCAGCAACCGTACCAAATTGCCGTCGACGTCAAACTCCGCTATCGAAGACTGAATGCTACTCACCAATAAGATATGGCCGTTGTGTGGATTGATATGCAGATCGCCATAACTCACACCAAAGGAATGCTGCGCTGTTATCGTACTAAAACTACTCAGAACCTGCCCGGTAACAGGGTCGATTTGTGCCACCCGATTGCCCAAAGCACCTGCAGGAACGTTGTCCTGAATCAACCAGATGGTATTGGTCACCGGATTATAGGCGCCGCCGACAACATGGCTGGCACCAAAAGCAGTGTCTAGTTTTGAAAGCAAAGTGCCACTATTCGCGTCTACCGCATAAATTTCAGTGACGTCGGTTTCGCCATTGAAGATCAGCAGACTGCCTTGAGGAATTTGCGCATCCTTTAAGGTAAAGGCTTGCTGCGCAATATCAAGATCAACATCATTGGCGCCTTCCCCTTGCATGGTCACAGATCCCAGATTGACCCCGAGCCGGTTCATCAGTTGAATCGCAGAACCAAAAGCCGGATACAGGTACAATGCCTGTTTATACTCATTTGCAGCCAATCCAACCAGAGAACCCAAGCCGGGAATGAGGCTGTGCCTGATTTCCAATTGGTTCCCCTGCAGCAGTCCCTTCCCTTCAGAATCGTTTGCCAGCACACCAGGCGCAGCAATATTCAGTGGCGAATTCACTACGGCTGGGTATAGGTCATCGCTTGCTGTTGCGAGGAAAGGCCCATTATTATTTAGCGCTGAACCGGGTATGGTGAAGGTCAGATTGTTCAGGGTTGCCATGATTCGGGCACCGTCAACTTGCCCTACCTGACCGATACTGCAACTCATCCCGGCATTCAGTCCACTGCAGACAGCACCAGGAGTGATAAAAGCGCCAAAATTCAGCGAATCAATAAACGGCGTAGCAGGATACAAACCACTGAACTTGCCACCACTGTCTGGAAACAAACTCAGTTCAAAAAGAGCCGGATTACTTCCGACAAATTGCAGGCTGTTGCTGTTAGGCGCCACGGATCTGGCCAATACCGGCGAATCAGCAACACCCGGATAGGTCATGATAAAAGTAAAATTGCCTTGTTGGCCTGGCTTGTTGCCACTAGCGACATCTTCAACATAACGTCCTTGCATAGAACAGCGGGTATCCACCAGTTGAATACAATCGCCGATCCGGTACAAACCAGTTCCTATCGCACTACCTGGAAGGGTTTCGCCCTTGCCGATATACAAGAACTCTCCGGTCATACTCAAAGAGCTACCAGTAATATTCGTGATCACCTGGTTCACTTCAATGAATGCAGTGGCCAGAGCTGTCGCGCCTTTCCCATCTGAAACCTGATAGACAAAGCTGTCATTGCCCGTAAAATTCAGATTCGGGGTATAACTGAAACTACCATCGGAGCTAAGTAGCAGAGTACCGGATACGGGCAGAGAAACTGGCGTTAATTCCACCCTGAGCGTGTCACCATCCGGGTCGGTGTCATTCACTAACAGACCCTGGCCAGCATCCACCACCAGGGGTTGGTTGATCGTGGCTTTGTAATTGTCATCAACTGCAACAGGGGGCGTATTTGGTGCAGCATTAGTTGGCGGTATGGTGATTTGAGCTGCCAGAGCCGACTCGCCGCTGCCATTGATACCCGCCACTAACAAGTAATATTGTTTGTTGGGATCAAGGCCTGAGAATACTTCTGCAGTGCTGCGAACCGCCAGCCTGGCCTGACCATCTGGCAGTTGTCGGTAAGTCATGCGATTTACACCGGAAACACTGGCCAGATATAGGTTGTAACGCAACACTGCTGGATTTGCACTCCAACTCACATTAATCTGACTGCCTGCAATGCTGCGCACCACATTCAGTACATTTAGCGTTGGCGGTTGCCAATCGACATTGACGTTGGCGACACTGGTGCTGCTACCGCTGCCGTCAGTCACCCACAGTTGCAGGTTTAACGCCCCCGGATTGACTCCATATACCATCGGATCAATATTGGTCAGCGTTGTATTAAAGCGGCTACCTTGGCACTGCGCGGCAGATTGGCATAAGACCAGCATCTGCGGGCTGTTGTTAAAACTGACGTACACTCGTGCCAGTCCGTCCAGATCCTGAGCCTGCACCGATACCACTAAATTTCCGGAAACAGGGGTGCCCATTCTTGGTTGAACAAAGCGTCCGCTACTATCAGCAGCCCACACTAAAGCCGGTTGCAACAACCACAACAACATCATTAGGCGGATTGTCCACATGGCAAGATTCCTCAAGGTTGTTCAGAAAGTTCAAAACCACCGTCAAGCCGGATCGATGGATTATCCAGTTCAAACAGGTTCAGATTGCCAAGTACCCCTGTGGCATTGTCGATGAATAAAGCGCTGATATTGCCGTCCGCAAGTGCGTTGCCATGACTGGCAAAATTAACAGATAGCTCAAGAGACTGCGCGCCGAACACCCCATTAAACACTGCAAACCATTCGCCACCGGCATCGGTGAATGACAATTGACCAGAGGGCACCCAAGCACCGTCAAAATCAACGTCCATCGACATACTCAAGTCGCTCAATGAGCCAGCAGTACTGCTGAGACTGTGTCCAGTCAGCTGGTCAAAAGTGGCCATTCCGGTGCGACTGATCGTGTCCATCGCCTGAATATCCCAACTTGCTGTCAGTTGCCTGTTGTCATAGAAATCCAGACCACTCGCATCCATCGTCAGTGTCTTGCTGGCAGTCAACCAATCCTGCATGCTCTCCAGCTCAGTCGGTTGGGCAAACTGACCGCCAAACTCCGATTGATCTACCAGTATCGGTGATTGTTGTTCAGCAAAGATTTTCGGTGTGCCCAGCAACATTTCAACTTCACCGTTCGCGCGGACTATCGCAAAACGATAAGGTAGTTCTGGTCCAAGCGAAAAGCCTGCATTCACGCCAGGCACTGTCACTTTGATATCGATAATGCCATCCCAGCCTGCCAGATAGAGATCTCCTTGTTGTAAGATCGCCTCATAATGAGTGCCCCTTACACCAATAGTGGCAACGGGTGTGTCCAACTGATAAATCTTGCCGGATTGTGGCAGGGTGCCAGTGATTGTGCGCAACCCACCCTTCAGAAGCTCCATACTGACCGAACTCTCACTCCGCCCTTGATCAAACTGATAATTGCGGATTGCCAATTCGGTATCAGCCTGCATCGATAATAAACCACCATCCATCATCCGTAACTGACTGCTGCTGTCTGCACCGGTGCTGACCAGATCTACCCGATACACCGGAGATTGTCGCTTCAGCGCACGGCTTTGTTGCTCGGCGGTGGCAGATACAGTCCCTCTGGCCATAATGGTTTTACCCGCTTGTTCTTCAGCACTCACCGCCGGGGCGCCAACCGATAGCGCCAACAAAACACCGAAACACCACCCTCTATCAAACAATTCACAGTACTTAGAATGCATAACGTACTCCTAACATGGCTCTTGTCCGGCGGTACTGATAAATAACAATATTACTGTCATTACGCATATGACTAATCGTTGCCAACACTCGCCATTGCGGGTTGAATCTATAACTCACTTCAAGCTCCGCCCGACGGTAACTGTCATCGCGCACTTCTCCAAACAACGGGTGAGGCTGATCATATTCACCACTCAGATAATCCAACGACAGATTACTCGTCCAGTGGTCACTGAAAAGCTGCTGCCAGCGATAGCCAACACCGAGATAACCACGACTGTTAAAATTGGTACGGTTTTGCTGACTATTTTCCGTGCCCCACCTGAGATGGACTTTATGCTCTGCCATACCGAATCGGGAAGATAACCAGCCTTCGGCCAACAGCTGTGACTTGTCCAGTGCAGTTAACTCATCATAGGATTGCCGGGCGTAAGTCAGATCCAGACCCAATTCCAAATTGACTCCAATCGGATGACTGATGGTCGTTTTCAGCCCCTTATAGTCAAGGTAACTGTTGCCATCGAGTTGGATAGGTCGGTAAAACACCTCACCCGACAATCGATAGTCCTGCCAGCGGGTCTGATATCCGGCCGTTGCGCTCGCGTAAGTCCGGGAAAAAACGACATCTTCGGCATATTCGCTGTGCAACAGGCCTGCAGACAGATAAAACGCAGAATGTTGATCTTGCGGCAGGATCCAGTTCAGTTGAGCCTGCAATTCAGAAAAGCTGCTGTCACGCTCCTGACTCTGCTCAAACAGCCGAACCTGGCCTAAAAGGGGAATAAACAAAAACTCCTCATCAACGCCGCTATTCGGGTTGCTGTCACGGCCTGCCCCCAGCTGCAGCCAGTTTTGCCAATAACCCTGCTCGGGGTTTCGGAGCTTTTCAATGCGTTGTAAGTAGCCTTGCACCAAACTTGCAGCACGATCTGGTAGGGAAGTCTTGGTCAGGAGCTGAAATTCACGTTCTGCGGCGGGTAAATTTCCAAGATCAAAATAGCTCACCGCAAGAGCCAGCCGGATATCCGATGACTGCGGCCGCGATAACAATGCCCGCTCCAACGCAAACACTGCCTGATGGAGGTGGCCAGAGCCTCTGGCAGCCAAGGCAAACAGATAGTCAAAACGGGGATCGCCTTCTTGCTCTGGCATCAATTCACTGGCTAATTGCCAGGCTGCGGACTGATTCTGTTGCTGAATCAAGGCCTCCAACTTGTCCAAATCGGCGGTGGTGCTAGCTATTGTCATGGATGAAAATAGGGTGATAGACGAACACAGTGTAAAAAGAGTCAACCAACAGACCACCGAACGGCGGATATGCGTGTATGTCATTATTATACTCTTTCTTAGACCACTAAGAGGTGTGGTTCAAGTCTAGACAATAACTTGCGGATGGTGGAAAAATTGCAGATATTTTTGAGGGTTTTCCCATGATTGCGAATCTGTCCCGATAGTCAAAATTTCTTTTTCCCTCAGCGCTGCTACAACGCAGAAAGACAGATAACCACTGCAATCATTCGCCTATCGCGGACACTTGATCACTGCCGTTGCTTGCTGGAACTCATCACGCCGTTCGTCGTACTATCAGCAAATTTAAGCCTAGCAAAAACACTTTTGGATTCAACCATGGCACCAAAGCTGCTGCTTTGGGACGATTTCGCAAAGAAATGATGAACAGTTGAGTTTTTCCGGCAGTTAAGGCATAACACTTTAATTGCATCTTACACAAAGGATTTAACATGCCTGCTTTATCCCGTTCTACCTTGTTATTGACCTCACTTTTTAGTTTATCTGTACTTTGCCTGCCGGCGCATGCGCTGGATTGTGGTGGTTCCTGCAATGCGTCTAATGCTTCGACCGTGATGTCAGAAGGTGTCGGATTGATAGTTGCAGGGTCATTGTCCGTGGTCGGCGGCTCTGCGGTGCTGGTGATCGAAGCTATAGAAAAAACCGATGACGCCATTATTCTAGTGGTGAGAACAGGGTCTGAAGTTGGCAAAGCCAGTGCAAACGCAGCTTCAACTGTCGGCAAAGCCAGTATTAAACTGACCGGCAAAGCAGTGAAAAAGCTCGGTTTTGTGGCCGGTCAAGCGCTGGAAATCAGCGCTGTCACCACTGGTTATTTTTTAGTTTATAGCGGCAAAGCGGTGGCCTTTATTCCAAATGAAGTGGGTCAGGCTCTGCTTAGTCATGAGAAGGTTAGTCATGAAAAAGTGAGTCAAGAACAGCAAAGCGGCGAGAAAAGCAAACCATGAGGCAGCTTCGCCAGAGCGCGCGGTTTGGCGAAAAAGTGGGGGCATTGATCTTTGCCGTCAGTTTGCTCGCCAGTCCGGCAGTGCAAGCAGGCAAGTCTTGTGGTGAATCCACAGTAGATGCAACAGAGCTGATGCAGGCATTGGAGCTGGCAGAGCAGACACGACAAGTGATGCTCAAAACAGGTGCCAGTACGGCGATTATCGCCAGAGTTGGCCAAGATTTATCCGGCTATGGTTTGCGCTATTCACATTTGGGAATGTTGTATCAGACTGAGCCTGGCCAATTTAGCGTATTGCACGAATTAAACGAGTGCGGCAGTGATCAGTCGGGGTTATATCGGGAAGGACTTGGTAATTTTTTCCTCGATGATGTGTTTGCGTTTGAAGTGCTGATTTTAATCCCGCCCGTCGAGGCTCAACCCAAAATTCAGCAGTTACTGCAGTCTGAAGCTGCGATCCAGGCGCATCATTCTAAATACAACATGCTGGCCTATCCATTTGATTTAACTTATCAAAACTCTAACCAATGGGGTCTGGAACTGCTTAGTCATGTGTTAAGCCCAACTGCGCTGCCAAATCGCAAAGCAGTGCAGCAATGGTTGCAACAACAGAAGTATCAGCCAGGGGTCATTAAAGTCGGACCATTGTCGCGGATTGGCGCAACCGTGTTTCGCTCAAATGTTAGTTTTACCGAACATCCATTAAAACAACGTTTATCAGGCGCTTATCAGGTGGTGACAGTCGAGTCGGTCGATAGTTTTTTACAGCAGCAATGGCCAACTATGCAGCGACAGGTGTTAAAACTCACAAGCACAGAGCCAAAAACCCAATAGCAACAGTGGGTTCTTGTTCATTGTTCGGGTAACCGCAAACAATGTCACTTGATAAGCCATAAGGCCTGCTTTGTTGCAGGCTCATCCTTCACTCTATTCCTATCACAGCCAGTGACATTTTAGGCCTGCGGCAACAGAAGGTTGTGAACAACCGCGGCATATTGATTTATGTCCAGCACCTGCGTCGATAGCAACTGCAACAACTTGGCGCTGACGGCAATTTTCTCGTTATTCAGTTGGCGGTAGTCAAAAAATGGCGTGACTAACAATTGCCTGACCGGATCAACAGCGAACTCGCTGGATAACCACTGCAAATCTGCTTGCAGCCCTTGCGCCAGCAATTGTTTGGCTAAGGTACGGCCTGCGATCAGGTGCATTGTCTTTGTGTCATCCGACAGCGAAGGAGAGTCAAAACACAATGCGGTTCCGGAATTGGCATGCAGTAACTGCTGATCCCGAAACTGCTGCCAGCTGCTGGCCATTACTGCAAAGGAAAAATGCGATGATGGCAGCGCAAATAACAATTTGGCGTACACATTAAAAATTTTGCGCCAGCCATTGCCACAATGGCGGTAAATTTGGTCAATATCGCCTGCCTGCAGTGGCTGAATATGGGTGAGCTGCTGATAAGCGTCCATCGGTGGCGGCGCGGCCAAATAGACCCGAAACTTTGCTTTAGCATCACCAAAGCCTGCGCCATGTATGTCAGAAACGCTCAATCTGCAGCCCTCAATCTAATCCCTTCTATCATCGTCTTTCAAACACTCAAACCTGTAACAGCCACCATCTTGGCATATTCCATCAAGTTTCGGCTGCAATATCCTCTGTAAATACGCAGTCCCATTTTAAAGAACCGTAGGCGGAAAACTGACTCTGCTGCAATCATTGAGTACTTAAACCTAGGCAATACCGCGTCATCAGTCTGCTTTAAGCAAACCTGCCAATTAAACAACAACCTCAAACCATCAAAAGTGCTG
>JAHJNE010000495.1 GCA_018820995.1 Gammaproteobacteria bacterium
CCCAAAGTGGCCTGTTCATTCACTTCAAACACCAGTTTCGGTAACTGATGTTGGTTCGCGCGGATCGTGTTGCATAACCAGCGGGTAAATTGGCTGTCATGCATCGCACTTTTACTGAGGTTAATGGCATAGGTCTGGCCGCGGAAATTTTTCAAATGACTCAATATATAGGTCACCAGTGCTTTATCTAGCAGTAACGAGACACCTAGTCGGTCCGCCATTGCAAACACATCAGACGATGCCAGTTGTTCGTCATCAGAGCGAAACTTAATAAAAGTCTCAACATACAACAGTTGTTGTTGCTGGTAGACCGGCTGCACTTGCAGCTCAAACATTTTCTGCATGTCAGCAGAAATGACTAAATTAGTATTACTAAAACCGGCGGCGGTGTCTGAAACCACCGAGCGGGTGAAATGATGCAGAATTTCCTGCCAATCGGAGCGTGATTTGCCTACGACCACCGGTTCCAGTTGTAAGGCAAGTGCCGGCGAAGGTTCGGCCTGTTGTTTTGCCTGAATGCCATCCAGTCGGCTTAAGCTTGCGCTTAAATCATCCTGCTGGTTGATAGGCAATAAAGCGATGCTGGCAAAACCATGCGGATATTGTTCGGCATTGGCGATTTCAAAGGCCTGGCGTACTTGCATGGCAAATTCTTGTGAGCTGGCGGTGCCAAGGGTCGCCAAAATGGCAAATTCGCTACCGGATAACCGAAACAGCTGGGCATGTTGCAGATTCCGAATTTGCGCCTGCAAAATGCTGCTGGCCTTTTCTACGTATTGGTCACCTGTAGCATAACCCTGGTTATCGTTGACATCTTTTAATGACGGCAGCGCCACCAAGGCTAAATACGGCATATTGCCTTCATCATCTGGACCTGCCTGCAAACTCAGATAGGATTGCACCAGTGCCCGGCGATTGGGCAGGGCGGTCAGACTGTCGATATAGGCTTGTTGATTTAACTGCTCGGCCCGGTCGGTCAGTTCAGTGAAACTGCGTTTTACATTACCGACCATATGGTTCAGCGCATAAACCACGGTCCGCAACTCTTTGGTCATCGGCAGATAACTCAAAAATTCAAAGCGTTTTTCAGCCAGAAATTCGGCTTGTTTTTCAATATCTTTGAGTGGTTTTAACACCACCAGCAGTAACCAATGCACCGCAATGAGCGCACCGATACACAATAATAAGCTGGTCCAGAACACCGCTTTGGTGTGATCCCACAAACTGCTATAAGCAAAACCCGGGTGCGCCTGCACAGTTAACACACCGGCGATGCGCCAGCCATCATTCACTTCAGAATCCATCACCGGTGGATGCAGCGGAAATAACCGGATAAACCAAGCAGGTACGCCTTGCACCTGTTGTGGGTTTTTGCGGTCAAACACCAGTTCTTTTTTGGCGTTACGAAAGCTGATGGCAAGATAGGAGCCCGAATCAAAAATGGCTGAAATCATGGTATCGGCCATGATTTTCTCGTCGCCGGATAAATAGGGCGAGATCGATAACCCAAGGCTATTTGCAGTGTCCTGTGCCGAACGCGACAGCTGATTATCCAGATAACCACGCATATTGCCGGTACTGACCAGCACCGTGGTGGCGAACGTAATAATTGCCAGTAAGATTAGCAACACGCTCAATTGTGTACTGAGGGCAACCCCGTTTTTAAACAGGCTGCCTGACGCGGGTTTAGCAGCAATTTTAGAGTCTGTCATCACAACTACCTTTGTTGGTCTTGTTTTGGTTTGTGCTGAAGTGCCAGATTAAAGGGCACTTCAATGTTGTTTGCTGGCAATGAAACACCAAAGTCAGCAGGCAGAAAATTCAGCGCAATGCATGTTTAATACCCTTGTTCTATCTTTTCCAGTACGGTCGTCCAATTGGAAATGCCGCTACTGTCTTTCACCCGCCGGCCAAGGCCATTCGCTTTAGCGAGCCATAAACCACTGGCGTTAAAGCTATAAATAGGGCGTAAGTCGGTACGATATTGAGCCAATTTAATTTCCGGGTCCATATTATCCAGTACATACGGCATTTCTTCGGGTTGCTCGAAGTACACCAGCACCATATGCGGTTCGTTCACACTCAGCGCGCGGACGTACATCAATCGCAGTTTTTCATCTTCAACACCCATCGCCCGCAGCGTAAAATACTTGGCAATGGCGTAGTCTTCACAATCACCTGCAGCTGTGCCTAAGGTCTCAATCGGTGTCGCCCAATAATCGGTTTTGTCCCAGTGTTCTAAATCGGAGACGTAGGTGACCTGGCGGTTCATAAACTGATTGGCCAGATGAATTCGATCCCAGTCGTCTTTTGCAGCGCCTTTGACAATCAAATCTCGCCATAGCGTAAAGCGCGAAACCGCATCCTTGCCGTAACGTTGTTGCACGTCATCAAAGAACGTGTCGGTAAATGTGGTATCGGTGTAATTGGCGCTGACCGTTAAACAACAACAGGCCGTTACTATCCACAAAAAAGGTTTAAAATTCATAGACTCCGGCGTAAATCGCTGTCTGGCACCGGTCATGCAGACAAAAACTATGCAGCTGATGGCCGTTCCGTCATCTGAGATTAACACAAGTGATTGAAAATCATCAAACATCAGCTTTTAGGATGTGATGATTGGTGTAGCCGCTAGCGTTTCGGCATGGCGCAGACAATTGCCAGGTTAGTGACAATTGAGCCAAAGTTAGGCACAACACCGTGATTTGTGCTCAAACAAGCAAATAATTCAAGATTGCAGTTTGCAAAAAAAGCCTAAAAACGTTATAAATGCCGCCTATTCCAAGAGGGAATACGGGGGCAAACGTTAGTTTGTCGTACCGATGCCAACAGGGCTGTATTAGTGTAGATGGAACTGCAAAGCGACTTTGCGTCCGTGCGACAAGTATGTCGGGCACACTCCATCATTCGGCATGATGAGTTGGCAAGGATGCAACAGAAGGCGCGGTTCCATCAATTATCTTCATTTCCACGATGGAACAGGATGTTATTGATGGTCCAATTAGCTTCAAAAGAATCGCATTTCGGCAGACGCGTTGACGACGATCTGAAAGTCACGCGCGCTGTAATTCCTGTTGCCGGCTTAGGCACCCGGATGTTACCTGCCACCAAAGCCATGCCCAAAGAAATGCTGACCGTGGTAGATAAACCACTGATCCAGTACGTGGTGCAGGAAGCCGTTGCTGCCGGCATCACTGAAATTGTGCTGGTCACCCATTCCTCAAAAAACATGCTGGAAAACCACTTTGACACCAGTTTCGAATTAGAAGCTGCGCTGGAAAAACGGGTTAAACGCCAATTACTAGACGAAGTCCGCAATATCACCCCGAAAAACGTTACCGTTATTTCCGTGCGTCAACCGCAGGCGCTTGGCCTGGGTCATGCTATTTTGTGCGCGCGGCCGGTGGTGCGGAACCATCCTTTTGCGGTGTTACTACCGGACGTTCTGGTTGATCAATACCAATCCAATCTGAAAAAAGACAACTTAGCGGCGATGATCCGTCGCTTTAATGAGTCTGGTCATAGCCAAATTATGGTGGAGCCGGTACCAGCCGAATTGGTCAATCAGTACGGTGTCGTTGATGTGGATGGTATTGCCCTGCAACAAGGTGAAAGTGCCAGCATTATTGATATGGTAGAAAAACCAGATTTGGACGAAGCGCCAAGCAACTTTGCGATTACCGGCCGTTATGTGTTGTCGCCAACAATCTGGGATCTTCTGGAATTCACGCCACCCGGTGCCGGCGATGAGATCCAGCTGACCGATGCCTTGCACCAATTAAGGCTACTGGAAATGCTGGAAGCCTATCATATCAAAGGCAAATCCCATGATTGCGGCAATAAACTGGGTTATGCACTGGCCAATGCCGAATACGCATTACGTTCAAACTTTGGCGACCAATATAAAGCGCGATTGCTGCAACTGCTGGCGGAATAAAGCTGCTTTGTGTCATGGTACAACAGCACAATTAAAGCGAACTTTGCTACATTGGTCGGTGCCCGTTATGACAGGATCCCGTTGTAGCCAGTTCGCCTGTGAGTGAGCTTGACGCAAATTCGCTTTGATGCAAGTTAGCTTTGACGCAAGTTCGCTTGACGTAAGTGAGCAGTAAAGTCAGGCCGCCTTGTAACATAGGCACTTGTTGTGCGTCAGCGTGTTACAAAGATAACGATGAACGCTTTAAATAAGACAATAACGACCAGCCAAGCGCCGTCGTACAAATGCAGGAACAAACAATGAAGTATTTGGTAACAGGCGCCGCTGGTTTTATCGGTAGCAAAGTGTCAGAAGAACTGGCGCTATTAGGCCATCAGGTGGTCGGCATTGATAACCTGAATGACTATTATGATCCGGCGTTAAAACTGGCACGGCTCAATCGGATCAACGAGGCCCTAACGCCCGGTAATAACACTGACCGCTTTCGTTTTATCAAACTGGATTTAGCCGACAGAGACGGGATGGCCGCGCTGTTTGCACAAGAGCAGTTTCAGCGTGTTATTCACTTAGGCGCCCAGGCCGGTGTGCGCTATTCCATCGACAACCCAATGGCGTACGTGGATTCTAACCTGGTTGGCATGATGACCATTTTAGAAGGTTGCCGCCATCACAAGGTTGAGCATTTGGTGTATGCCAGCTCCAGTTCAGTGTATGGCAATCAGTAAAAAGTGCCGTTTAGCGAAACCGACCCGGTCGACACGCCCATCTCCCTTTACGCTGCCACTAAAAAATCGAACGAG
>JAHJNE010000496.1 GCA_018820995.1 Gammaproteobacteria bacterium
CCATCGTAACCGGCTTTTTGCGCCAGTCGGGCCGAATTCGCGAAATCTTTAATGGTACTGCGCACCTGACGTGCTGACATTTCTGCGGGTTTAAAAGGCGTGATAGGTGATTGAATTTTGCTAGGTGCTACGCTAAATGGATGATAACCATAACGGCCTGCATGCAATAATTGCATACAAATTAGAGCACCATGTTGATGCACCGCCGCTGTCACTTGTTTGTGTTTGGCTGCTTGCCAGAACCAGCTCAATTGACTGCCAAAAGGGACCAGATTGCCACGAAAATTTGGGCTGATCCCGCCAGTGATGATTAAACCAACACCACCTTTGGCACGCTCAGCATAGAAGGCTGCCAATTTCGCAAAGCCTTGTTTTTCCTCTTCCAGACCGGTGTGCATGGAACCCATTAACACCCGATTCTTCAGCTGGGTGAACCCCAAATCTAATGGTTTTAATAAATGTGGATAAGACACTTCGGCCTCTCTGGTCATACCTGTTTAATGGCAAGACTTTAGCCGCTTTTAACTTCACTGACAAGGAATATACATTTACTTACAAATTCCGCTTAAGTTCAATGCGCAATTTCGGTATCGTAGTCTATTAATGAAGTTGTTTTATAAGGTGTATATATGTCTGCAGAAAGACCAGGCCTGTTCCGTCGGTTGTTTGGTGCCATTTGGGGAGGATTTAAATTAATCCGCAATCTGGTGCTAAACGTTATCTTCCTGATGCTGTTTGTCGGTTTACTCAGTGTCATTTTTTCTGGCGAAAGCAAAGTAGAAGTCCCACCAACTGCAGCTTTGGTATTAAAACTCAATGGTGACTTAGTCGAAGAACAAAGCTGGGTTGATCCGGTTGAAGCCATCATCAACGAAAGCGCTGGTGGCAACGAAGAAACCCCGGAAATTCTGGTACGTGACTTAGTCAAAGTGATTAAAAACGCCACCAACGACAGCAATATTAAAGTGATCGTTCTGGCTTTATCAGATTTACGTTCTGGCTCAATCGACAAACTGCAAGCTATCGGTGTCGAACTTGAAAAATTCAAAGCTGCCGGCAAAAAGATTTACGCGACCGGAAATTACTATTCCCAAAACCAATATTTCCTGGCGAGTTTTGCTGACTCTATCAACCTGCAACCTGGTGGCACCATTTTACTGGAAGGTTATGGCAGTTACCCAATGTACTACCGCAGTGCTTTGGAAAAGTTAAAAGTAACCACCCACGTATTTAAAGTGGGCACTTACAAATCAGCGGTTGAACCTTTCCTGCGTGATGACATGTCACCAGAGGCAAAAGAAGCCAATAGTCTGTGGCTGAATGAACTGTGGAGCACCTATAAAACGCAAGTTGCCGCACGCCGTGGTTTTGACGTAACTAATTTTGATGAAACCTTTAGCAGCCTGCTGGAGAAGATGTCCGCAGTTCAGGGCGACGTGACGCAATACGCTTTACAAGCAAAGTTAGTTGATACCATCAAAACCCGTGAAGGTTTTCAACAAGACATGATTGCGTTAGTCGGTGCGAATGAGAAAGAACATACCTTTAATCAGGTTCACTACGAAGACTATCGTAAATTGGTGATCCCTGCGATGCCAATCGTTAATCCACTAACCGACAAAGTGGCGTTAGTAGTGGCACGTGGCAATATCGTTGATGGCTCGGCAAAAGCCGGCACTATTGGTGGCGACAGCACTGCCCGTTTATTGCGCCGTGCTCGCTACGATGACAAAGTAAAAGCTGTTGTGCTGCGAATTGATAGCGGTGGCGGCAGTAAATTTGCCTCAGAGATTATCGCAGAAGAAATTAAGCTTCTCAAAGAAGCGGGTAAACCAGTGATTGCGTCAATGGGTGCGGTAGCAGCATCTGGTGGTTACTGGATTGCGGCTTCAGCCAACGAGATCTGGGCGGCCCCTACCACTATCACCGGTTCTATTGGTATTTTTGCGATGTTCCCTACCGCCGAAAAAGCCTTTACGACTCTGGGTTTAAATGTGGATGGTGTCGGCACCACCGAACTTGCAGGGTTTAGCTCTGGTTTACCTTTTTTCCAGGGATTAACACCAGACGCTGAAAAACTGATGCAAATGACGGTTGAACGTGGCTATGATGAATTTATTAGTTTTGTCGGACAAAGCCGCAATCTTGAAAAAGTAGCAGTCGACAAAGTCGGTCAAGGCCACGTTTGGACGGGCACTAAAGCACTGGAGTTTGGCCTGGTTGATAAGCTAGGCACTTTAGATGACGCCATCGCCGCCGCGGCCGCGAAAGCTAGCCTGAGCCATTTTGATTTGATGGTGATCGAGCAAGAACTGACGCCACAACAGCAAATGTTAAAGCAAGTATTTGGCTCAGCTAAAGCCAATGGCCTGTTACCGTCAATGCAAAGTCAACAGTCAGCACTGTCCGGTCGTAAGCTACTACAACAACTGAATAAAGAACTGGGTCAATTTAATCAATTCAATGACCCGAATGGCGTCTACTCGTATTGTTTTACCTGCGCCGTGCAATAACTGTATTGATGTTGTAAAGTCATTTTAGAGAACCCGGCAATCTGCCGGGTTTTCTATTTTAAACATACGATAACTATGAGATGACTGTCATTCACATCACTTTTTATTAAGAAACATCAGGGAAATGTATGAAGCGAGTCCGCACTTTCTTAATCATGAATTGTATTCTAAGTACTGTTTTTGCAGGCACTGTTTTAGCCGCAGCTACGCCAAGCAACTCTGTAATTGACACCAAAAAACTGGATCAAATTGTCGAATCGGCCATGGCAGAGTTTCAGGTGCCGGGATTGGCGATAGCCGTGGTGTCACAAGATCAACTGCTGCTTGCCAAAGGCTATGGCGTACGTGACATTGGTAATAACAAACCGGTCACCGCGCAAACCTTGTTTGGTATTGCCTCCAACACCAAAGCATTTACCACCGCAGCTTTAGCCATGCTGGTTGATCAAGGGAAATTGTCGTGGGACGACCCGGTGATCAAACATATCCCGGAATTTCAGTTGGCCGACCCTTACGTCAGCCGGGAAATGACCATCCGTGATTTGTTGAGCCACCGCTCAGGTTTAGGCTTAGGGGCCGGTGATTTATTGATTTGGCCCGATACCGACAAAAGCACCAGTGAGATTATCTCAGCGCTGCGCTTTATTAAACCGGCCAGTAGCTTTCGTTCGAAATATGCCTATAACAATCTGATGTTCGTGGTGGCAGGAGAAGTGGTTGCCAGAGTCTCAGGTCAAAGCTGGCAAGAGTATGTCGAGCAACAGATGTTTCGTCCCATCGGCATGAACACCACCGCAGCTGGTTATTCCAGAATTGCTGCAAACAACGATAACCGCGCCGTGGGCCACATTCCGATGAATAACCAGCTTCAGCGCTATCCGTTGGATTATCTGGAAGATTTTCGCGGCGCAGGTGCCATTGCATCTAACGTCGCTGAAATGAGTTTATGGTTACGTACCCAACTCGCTCATGGCGTAATGCCGAGCGGCGAAAGACTTTTCAGCGAGGCACAGCAGCAGCAAATGTGGCAGCAACACATCACCACCAATGTGTCTGCTGAAAGTTTCAAAAGCACCCGGCAACAATTCGCAGGTTACGGCTTGGGCTGGTCTGTTGATGATTATTTTGGCTATAAAAGATTAAGTCACGGCGGAGGTATTTTAGGCATGGTGTCTCAAGTGACGCTGATCCCTGAGAAACAACTTGGCATCGTGATCCTCACCAATCAGCAAGCATTTCCGGCGATTAACGCAATCAGTCGTGAAGTACTAGAGCAAGCACTGGCATTACCTGACACGGACTGGGTAAAAGAGCTTGGCACTAAATATCACCAGTACCGCGCAAAAGTTTATCAGCAGAGTGGTCCGGTTAAACTGGCACACATTCAGCCAGCGCTTGCCAATGTCAATTATGTTGGTTTGCTGCAAAGTGATTGGTATGGCGAGGTCAATATCGAAGAAATAGACGGCAAGCTTCGGATCCGTTTTTCACATACGCCAAAACTTCAAGGCTGGTTGGTTCATCATAGCGGCAATCGTTTTGTGGTGCGGTGGGACGACCAACTGATGGAAGCCGATGCCTATATCGATTTTGTGCTTAATGCAGAACAACAATTACAATCAGCGACGATGCAATTGGTGAACCCGGACATTACCGATTTTAGCTTTGATTTTCATGACCTAACTTTAAACCTGGTCAAACCTAAAGCATAAGACATGACGTCAAAAACGAAAAAGCCCAGCAATAAGCTGGGCTTTTAAATATGGCGGAGAGAAAGAG
>JAHJNE010000497.1 GCA_018820995.1 Gammaproteobacteria bacterium
AGCCCCATCAGCGAAGGCTCAACCCCCGCCATCGCATAAGCGACTAGTCGCGCTTTGGCACGTAAGCCATGGCTTTTGGCATATCTTGCCGTGGCCAAAATCAAAGCTGCAGCACCGTCATTTAAACCCGAAGCATTGCCGGCGGTGACCATTCCGTTGCTTTGAAAGGCCGGCTTGAGCTGCGCTAAACTTTCCATGCTAGTGGTAGGGCGGATATGTTCGTCTTGGGTTAAAAATGTAGGCGCAGCGCCGGTTTTGCCGGTGAGTGGCACCGGCACAATTTGGCTATCGAAATAACCATTATTTTGCGCAGTGGTCGCACGATGCTGACTTTCCAGAGCAAATTCATCTAATTGCCTGCGATTGAATTGGTACTCGGCGGCAATATTTTCAGCTGTGATGCCCATATGGCCACTGCCGAATGGGTCAGTCAGAATGCCTAAGGTTAAATCGGTGACCTTGCCATGGCCGACCCGCAAGCCTTTACGCACGCCAGGGAGCAGAAATGCGCCCTGACTCATCGATTCCGCTCCGCCACAAAGCGCCAGCTGACCATCCCCCAGCAATAGTTGCTGCGCCGCGCTGATAATCGCTTGCAAGCCCGAACCACAAAGCCGGTTCACTTGAAAAGCATTGCTACTGACTGCCATGCCACTTTGCAATGCGATGTGCCGCGCCAGATACACATCATCGCTGCTGGTGGTGATGATATGCCCAAACACCGCTACATCGATTTCCGAAGCCACAACGCCAGCGCGGCTGATCGCCGCCGTCGCCGCCACAGTGCCGAGCTGCACCGGACTTTGTGTCGCTAGCGCCCCAACAAAGCTGCCAATCGGCGTGCGGGCACCACTTAAAATGACGATATTGGAAAGCTGCATCAAAAGTCCTCAAGTCTAAGAGTTTGGTAGCCCAAAGTTCCTTCGGTCAAACCGTCAATTCAGCGAATGCTGGTCATCAGATCAGACGAAAGGACAGGAATGCTCAATTGACAATCTTTATAGATATTCGCCGATTATGGGTGGAAAGATGACTGAAGTACAAGCTGAAGTAGTTTGTCGCTCACTTGCGCTTATGCTGTGGCAGTGCTATTGCGGTATCAAATAGACATCAGTGAATGAACCAACTGCTTTGGCGATGACAGCAGCAAATAAGCATGGTAATTTTTACGCTTTTATAACAAAAAGCAGCAGGGAAGCCATGTCAGTGATACAACCAACGGCCGTGATATTGTTTGACGAAAGCCACTATGATGATCTTATAGAGCGATGTCAGTTTTTAACTGCCTGGCAATATTGTGTGTCTTGTTGGGGACCTGTGACAGAGTGGGGAGAAATTAAGCAGCGACATGTAGCCATTATTTTATTCAGTCAGCTCGGGGTCGATCGGGATTCAGATGCAGTGTTACTGCGCTCATGGCGGCGTTTCCCTACTGATCCAGAGTTATGTTTAAAAGTTTTGTGTTACAAACTCAATCGGTTTGGTCCCATTATCGCAGAACGATTTTCTGCTAAACATCAGACTATCTTGCAACAGCTGTCCGATCCTTCTGATCTGCTTGCGGTTGAAGTTTGTTGCCAATCCAGCCGGAAAAATTACGTCGAAGCCCGCATGTTGTTGCAAAAAGCGCGCGAAATCAGTCGCGACAACAGCTGGCTGGATCGCATTGAACTGACGCTGCTGCGTGACCAACAGCTTTATGCTGAAGAGCTTCATCTGGCGCAACAATTGTTGCAAAGGCGGCCTAGAGTGTCATTGGTGCTTGATGTTGCCAGAGCGTTGGTGCGCAATCAGCAATCGACAGAGGCGCTGAGTTTACTCGCGGACTATGCAGTTCAGTTCCAGAGTTGCCGGGTTTGGTATGAATATATTGTGATTGCCTCACGGCTGATGGCGTGGCCGCAATGTCAGTGGGCGATTGATAGTTATCGGACGTTGCAACCGCAACCGGATCGTGACGATAGAGATTTAATCTGGTCAAGTCAGGGCAAAATAGCCCTGGCACAAGGAGATAAAGCGACTGCTATAAAGTGTTACAGCCAGACCCGCCATCCATATTACCGCAACAGTCATCAGAATCTGCAGCAATGGCATGAGCAGGGGGAGATGATTAAGTTATTACCCGTGCCACATGAGCGCCAAGGGCATTTAACCTGTGCCCCGGCCACTATGGCTGCCTTGACAAGGTATTGGCAAATGCCCTCGTCGCAACAAAGTATTGCTGAACAAATTTGTTTCGACGGCACACCGGATACTCTGGAACGTAAGTGGTTGACTGAACATGGTTTTGCTTACATTGAACTTGAGCTAACCGCCGCGTTAACTTACCAACTAATTGATGCGGGTTTGCCTTTTGCACTAGTCACCACCTCTGGTTTTTCGTCGCATTTACAAGCGGTAGTGGGGTATCACAAAGGTCTTGGCATTGCTTATCTGATGGATCCGTCGCGCGACTACACCAGCGAATTTCAGCTCGAAAGTGGGCTGACTGACGAAGCTGCTTTTGGGCCTAGAGCGCTGATATTTGTGCCGAAGCAACAAGCAGATTTACTGCAACCTTTCAAAAATAACACCTCAGAGTTGTATGTGTTGTATGACCGTTTTAGCTTAGCGATGCAATCAAACCATTTGGCCGAAGCTTGCGGCTGGTTGCAACAGTTGTGTCAGCAAGATCCCCAGCATCGGTTGACTTTAATTGCCCAGCGTTGGCTGGCAATAGAACAGAATGATGAAACCGCGATTCAGCGGTTTACCGGGCAGTTACTGGATCGTTTTCCAGGGCAAATCGTCTGGTTAAATTCTAAATTTCAAAGTCTGAAAAACCTCGGGCAAGGTGAAGCTGCACTGCAGTTTCTGTTTGCGACAGTCGAAAAAACACCGCATACCGATTTAAAAATTCGTTTGTTTCGGCAGATTTATGCCATGCCACTCTATCGAAAACAAACGTTAAAGCTGCTGGCGGAGCTAGAGGTCGCCGGTAGTTATTATGCTGAAGTTTATGACTTGTTAGCTGATTTCTATTGGCAGGAAAAACAGTATGTACTGTCTTGCCGCTATTATTTTTACGCATGTTGCCTGGATGATACCCGGCAAGACTTTGTCGAGTCCTACTACAAAGCCGCGGTTTTTTTACAGCAAACCGATCAAGCCCTCGGCCATTTACAGGCGCGATTTGACAAGTATGGGGCTCGTTCTGCCAGTCCGGCAATTTCTTTATATCATGCGTTTAATTGGCAAAGTAAATCGCAACTGGGTTTGGATGTCCTGGCAAGTGCCAGGCAGCTGCGGCCTGATGATCAGGAACTGATCACTTTTTCGTTAAAAGCACTGCTATATCATGGTCAGACGGATGCATTTGAGTTGTTGTTTGAAACATCAGCAGCACGACTGTCTGACAGTCAACGCGCTTACTGGCAGGCAAAGAAAGCCGAATGGTTTGGTGATTTTACCGCCGCAGCCGGACATTTTAAGCAGTGTTTTAGCCTCACCCCATGGCAGAGCTCAGTCGCCGATCCGTATTTTGGTGCGCTGAAACGTTGTGGATATGAAGAGCAAATCATCGATGAACTGGCCAGGTTGGCGCAATTGGATGCAACCCATCCGACTTTATTGGATTATAAGGCCGATTGGCACCCCGATCCGCAGGTGGTTGCAAATGCAGTGCAACAACTGGCAGAGAATTCACCTCATGCTGCGGGCTATCAACGACGTTATATTCGGCAGTTAATGCAACAAGCGGAACTAAATCAGGCCCGTATTTGTTGTGAATCGTTGTTGGTATTGTTGCCTGATCAAGATGCGAATCGATTGTTATACGCGCAAATTTTGCATCAGCAGCAACAAGCCGCGGCTGCGAAAATCCAGGTCGAAACCATTTTGAAGCATAACATTGATGATTCCGATGCCATTGAGCTGTTGCTGGATCTCAGTGTTGGGCTGGAAGATAAACGTCAAACTTTAAGCTGGCTGATCAGTCAACTGGAGCAACAAACCAATTATGGCGACGCCTTATTAGATGTAGCCCACGCAGCACAACGATACCTCAGCGCTGAGCAGCAAAAGCAGTTAGTGCAGGTGCTGGCTAATAACACACATGTATGGTCCAGTCGCCTGGCCTGGAGTTGGTTGCTGCAACAGCACGATTTTGAAGCCGCTTATCATCAGTTACGCCAAGGCATAACAGATTTCCCGCTGCTGCCAAGATTGCATCTGGAATTAGCGGAACTTGCCGTGCAAATGCAATGTTTTGATGAAGCGCACGCAGCTTACCAACAAGCCTTAGTGATCAATCCATCCTATAGCCGCGCCAGCCGCCAGTTTGCTTCTTTTTTGGAGCTGCATGGCTCTGCGGTAGAGGAAATTGCCGTGTTAGAAGCGGCGCTGAAGTTCGAACCCACCGATGGTATCTTGCATGGCTTTTTAGCGGATGTTTATATCAGGACGGCGCGGATTGATCTCGCCCGCCTTCATCTGGAAAAAGCGGTTCGGTTTAATCACCATTATTTATGGGGATGGCATACCTTCAACAAGGTGTGCGTAGATTTGGGAGCTCCGGAAGCGGCTCTGCTGTTGGCGTCACAGTTGCATCAACAATCGCCGCATTTAGCCGGACCACTGCGGGCACTGGCGGCGCTGACTGCTTCGACCGAGCAAAAAGTTCAGTACTGGCAGCAGGCAATAGCGCTAACCCCTCACAATTATGACGTGCATCAGGCGTTGTTGGAGCATTTACTCGATCGGGGTCATTTTGCGGCAATGTTTGCACATGTTGCACAACATTTTGCCGGACAGCCACAGCCCTTTGCGATTGCGTCTTTAATTGCAAAGGCGTCAGAGCAAATTGGGCAGCCGCAGCGTGCCATTGATGTATTGACCCAAGCCATTGAAATATCAAATCCTGAACTGAAATACTGGCAACAATTGTTTGAATTGCAGCAACAATCTGGGGAAAAGTCGGACTTGTTGCATGCGGTGCAATTACTGATTGAGCGCCAGCCGAATCAGGCGATGTCACTTTGCACTGCTGCTGAGCAGTTCATTTTTCTGAAACGACCCGCAGATGCTGAAAATCAGCTGGAAAAAGCACTGCAATTGGCGCCTGATGATCGATATATCCTGTTAACGATGATTGATTTTTTGCTTGAGCAACAACGACTGCCGCAGGCGCTTGAAGTGGTAGATCACCTGTTGTTAAAACATCCGGATGTGTGGGTAAAACAACGAAAACTGAAAGTGCTATTGGCACTTGAACAAATTCCTGCCGCGCAGCAGGTTTGGCAAGAGCTAATCGAAAGTGGCTCGGAACAAGCGTACATTTACATGGATGTCATGGAGGTTTTTCCAAAACACACTCAGTTGCTGATGCAGCAGCTCAGTACGCATTTAGCCGTCGCCAGCAACATGGCCGGCTATTGTCTTGCGCGTTGGCAGCAGGCAAAAAATGCCGCACAAACCAGCACCCTGATCCAGACATTAATGCCGTGCAAAGCCTGGGATGGACTATACGAATTTTATCTGGAGGATATGGCTGATCGCGAAAAATTACCACCGGCGAAAATGATCGAGCCCTTTGGCGAACGAGTCGCAGCCAACCCTCTGCTTGCAGCCAAAATGGCCAATATTTATCGGGTGAATACACGGTTGTATCAAGCTGCGCAGGTTTATCGTGGTATTGCCATTGCCGATCGGCCTTGTTATGTCAGTTATCATTACGGTATTACGTTGCTCGACCTGAATCGCTGGCCAGAAGCACTGCAAGTGCTGCGCGAAGGCGCGCAAAGTGAACCAGACAATTGTCTACACAATCTGCAATTGTGGTTGTTGGCGGCCGACTATGTGAACAATGGCAATCTGCCGCATGATATTGAATATGTGAACCGGCAGGAGCTAACGGAAACCGAACAATTGGTGTACGACTGTCTGATGTTAGCAGTGGCAAGTTCTGAGCAGATGAGTGCCAGTGAGTTACTGAGCAGTTTACGTGATATTCGAAAGTCGGGTGGTGCTGGCAGACAAATTGACCGGGTCCGCAAAGTGGGTCAGGCGATGTTTCGCACCATTCAAACACAACAAGACGAGTTCCCTTTGTTGTCCAGATTGGCATTAAAACTGTGTCGTTTCAGTATGTTTTGAGCTTTTTCTGGTCAGCACGGTGTTTTGGCGTATAATGCGCGCCGTGAGTTGGCCAAGACAATCGCTGCCTGCGCAAGCAGGGGGAGGAAAGTCCGGGCTCCACAGGGCAGGGTGCCAGGTAACGCCTGGGGGGCGTGAGCCTACGACCAGTGCAACAGAGAGCAAACCGCCGATGGCCCACGCAAGTGGGATCAGGTAAGGGTGAAAGGGTGCGGTAAGAGCGCACCGCGCGGCTGGCAACAGTTCGTGGCACGGTAAACTCCACCCGGAGCAAGACCAAATAGGCCCCCTTTGGCGCGGCCCGCGTTGGGGGCGGGTAGGTTGCTTGAGGCGTGCGGCGACGTACGTCCTAGAGGAATGATTGTCGCTTTGGCAACAAAGAACAGAACCCGGCTTAACGGCTGGCTCACACCTCATAAAACAGAAAAACCGGCAGTATTAACTGCCGGTTTTTTTATGCATAAAATACGCTGGTTGATTTTAGGCTGCTGGCGGACCCTGGTTTAAACAACGACAAGCTGCCGTTTCGCTGTTTAACCAGCTGCCGGGCGTGCTGATACGTTGTTGTAACACCGCGTCGAGCAGAGAATCATTGACGCTGCAGGCAGGGCCACTGGCATAAGGCCCGCTATAAATCAGTTGTTTGTTGCGAATCATAATTAGTAGTGGCGTGGCCGGCACCTCAATACCTGCCGCTTGCAGTTGTTCAATTGTCAGTGACTTTTGTAACAGATGCGGTTGCGCCGCAAATGTAGGTTGTAGCTGCTGCAGATGATTTTCAGCGAGCGCAGTGCAACGACAAGTCGGGTCCAGCACATGCAACAACACCGTTTGATTGGCACCTGCACCACTTAAGCTCAGTAGCGCCGGCAACTGCTTTGGGTATTGCTGCAATTGCAGTTTTGGATCAAATTCTCCATAGTCGGTTTGGCCAAAACGAAATAGTAACAGCGACGTCAACAGGAGCCACATCAATAGCAGCGCCCACCCCAGGCGCTGTGACTTTAGTTTCATTGGCTAAACCTGTTCGCTTCCTCTCGTAGCAATTGACTGATATTACTCACATGATCAGCGGTTTTTAGTACTTTACGACCTTGCTCTGACTGTTGGTCACTCATTTCGCCCAATTGCTGCACGCTATGATCAATTTGCTGACTGGATTGGTCCTGTTGCAATAAGGTCTGGGTCATTTGTTGTGCAGAATGTTCAACTTGTTGCGCTTGTTGGCCAATGGTATCGAGCACTGCATCGCTTTCTTTGGCATAGCCAATCGTCGCTTCAATTTGCGTCAAACATTGGTCGACTGCCAAAACCGAGTCCTGGCTGCCCTGAACCAGTCTTGCAATCATCTGTTTAATTTCATTGGTTGAACCATGGGTTCTGGATGCCAGGGTGCGCACTTCATCAGCGACCACGGCAAAACCACGACCTTGTTCACCGGCTCGTGCTGCTTCAATCGCGGCATTCAGCGCCAGTAAGTTTGTTTGTTCGGCAATGCTCTGAATGACTTCGAGCACGGTTTTGATATCGTTGGTCGACATTGCCATTTGGTGCACTTTGTCTCGTGAACCTTGTAAGGTGGCGGTGAGTGTATCAATGGCACCGATAGTTGCAGTGACGGCTGAACGACCTGTTTTGGCTGAGCTGCTGGCCTCTGCCGCTGTATTTAGCATTTGTTGTGACAATTGAACGGCTTGGGCAATGCCTTCCGACATATGTCTGGTCGATACAGCTATTTGCTCCACTGCCTGTTGTTTTTTCGCCAAATTATCGGTGAGATTATGTCCTTCCTCTAACAGGCTGACACTTTCAGCACTGAGTTCACGTACCGCAGACTCCATCGTACTGACGGTTTTTGCCAGCGTGCTGAGCACCTGATTAAATTTATTGACCAGCTTGGAATTAATGTCCTGTGCCCGGCTGGAAATCAGGATCCTTTGGTCGTTGGTGACTAATTTATCCGTGACATCAAACAGCGCTTGTCCTTCCATGCCTTCGCGCAGACTACGTTTGCAGATCACGATGAGTACAGTAGCTTCAATCACTACATAGATGGCGTGGACAATCACAGTGGCTAGATTAGCATCCCGCTCAGGTACCAGATGCACCGGCGAACCATTAAACTGTAAATACATAAACAGCAGATGATGCACGGCAATCACCAGTGCTGCAGCAAGAATGACCTGCCAATCGCGAAAAGCAATCAGCAAGGCTAACAGTACAAAAATACCAAAATGAACTTCTGTTTTGCCCAGTGCTAAGTGAATATGCAAGGCGGCGAACAACATAAAACTAATGCCGTATGCCAAGCGTGACAGCAGCTGATCGCCAAAACTACGATACAACCACCAAGGAAAAAGTAAAGAAGGAATGCCGACCAGTAACGCAGGCATCCAACCCTGATAATAAGCAGCCAAGCCTAGTGTCATTACAAATAACGCCAGATTGACCAGATTGGCAATTAAAAAAGCTTGTTGTCTAAACGCTAGCATCATCACAGGCATAGTGTAGGGCTCCGCTGTTGATCGGACATACCGATCAACAGACATTAGTTGAGTTTATCTGAAATGGAAACAAAGTGTGCTGATTGCGATTTCAGTATGACGTTGGTTCTATATTTTGACGAATATCTTTTCATCGACTGTCTAGTGAGCCCAAAATCGTTACACAATAGTCGCCAATGGAGGGGCTTAGACTTTGACAAAGTTAGCAAAATTTGTGCTTTAATCAATTCGTGACGGTTGAGTCAGGCAGCGGCAAATGCGTAGATCAAGACATCCATTCAAACAAGACTTTACACGGTCTGTAGCTAAGTCTTGCGTCTCTTTAGGTGCTCTGCTTTTTATGTCGCTGCTCACCGGCTCTGTTTGGGCTCAAACAACGATATTGTGGCTGACCGATGCTGCCAATAACCAACCCGTCTATAAAACCAGCCAACCCCTTGATGTCAGCGGTGCAACTTTACAATTGATGTTACCGATGTTAACTCAGTATCAGTTGCAAATGATGGTCGTGAATAACCAGCGGGCGCTGGAGGTTCTGCAATTGCGACCAAATGCGTGTACTGGTAACAAAATAGTGACCGATGAACGATTGAAAATTGCTTATGGCTCGACTTTGCCGCAAGTGGTTTTTCCGGGGTTGCGGATTTTTGCCAGGGCCGATTCCACTGCCGCGACGATCATGTCAGGCCTGGTTGATGCACAAGGTCATATTAGTGTGCGAAGGTTGCTGCTTGAAGCCAACAAATTGAAATTTGTAGTGGTGGATGGACGTAATTACGGTTCTGAACTGGACGAATTAATTCATGCACCGCAATGGCAAAACCGCTTTTGGAAACGTCAGGCGGATGATATGGCGGCCGGTGTGGTCGATATGGTGAAAACGGGAAGACTTGACCTGATGTTAGAATATCCCAATGTGGCCGATTTCTACCAAGAACAGCAACAACAAGGCGCCACACTGGTTAGTTATGGCGTGGCGGAGTCGCCACCTTATTTGCTAGGGCATATTCTGTGCTCACGCACGCCACAAGGGGACGCCATGCTGCAAGCCTTTAACCACGCTCTGGCGACTGCGACGCAAACCCGCGCCTATCTTGACGCCCATTTACGCTGGTTTGCTCCGGATTATCATGCTGAATTCCGTAAGATTTATAATGAGGTTTATCAAACGAATTTTTAAGCAAAGGTGGTGTCATCGTGGGTTGTAAGTGATGATGATTGTTGCAAAGGCAGGGGCTGTTCGTCAGCTGCAGTGGTCGGCCACTCAAGGTGTAAAGGCGAATTTGCCTGGACACAACAACTTAATATTTCGTGCTCACCAACAGTATATTCGTTTTGCAGCACATTTTTGCAGTCACCAGATACCAGTCGCAGTGCACATGCTCCACAAGACCCGCCACGGCAGTCAAACGGCACTTTTACTCCACTCGCGAGCAGTGCATCCAGCACTGAGCTGTGCCCCAAACTGTTTGCTTCTGATGTTCCCAAGGTAATGGCAAAACTTTGGGTACTGTGGGCCGCACTGAATAATTCATGTTGTACCCGCCGGCAGCCAAGAGTTGCCAAACTTTGTTCCAGCTCGCGCACCATGGTGGCACTGGCACACAGCAAATAATCTGCTTTAGTGCCACCTAACTGCGCTAACTGTGCGGCATGAACCCGGCCGCGCTGTCCCGGCCATTCCGTGTCAGGCTGACTTAATACCGGTAAATAATGCAGATTTGTATTTTTAGCCAGCCGAAGTAATTTGCGATGGTGCAATAAATCTTGCAGCTGGCGTGCCTGATACACCAAAGTGACCGGTCGTTGTTGGCGTAAAGCCGCATTCACCATTGGTAACAATGGCGTGATTCCGATGCCACCGGCAATCAGAACAACCGGTCTTGATTTTACCAGTAGCTTTGGGGCTTTCACAAAGCTATTAAAAAAGCTGCGCGGACTAAACTCCAGCTGAAAATGACCTTTAGGATAACTACACTGCAGTAGTTGTCCTTGTTTTAATTGCTGCGCCAGCAATGGCGTCAGTCGGCCAGTTGCTTCAATCTTGATGGCGAGTGAGTAATAACGCCGTTGCTTATAATCGCTGACGATTGAATAGGCACGGCTAATCGGGTGGCCAAGTTGATCCTGACTAAATAACTGTAAATGTTGGCCAGGTTTTGCTTTAGCCAGCAATTGACCCTCAGGATGGCGCAACCAGAGTTTTAGCAGATCGCCTTGCCGGCGCAGACGATATAGCTGTAGTTGCTGTTTTTGTTGCTGCTTAAATTGAAGATAACGGCGGCGAACACCATCCATAATGCCGACAGCCAAGTAAAGACTCAGCAGGGTGATGATCAGGAGTATCATGGCAGTGGATGACATGGCGGCCTCAATAAGATCCCGACATAAAGCGGAACAAAGATATAGTGGGATGATATTTTAACAATTTTCCGTCTTAGTGCAATTGAGAATTGTTATTATTTAATGTTTGTAAGTGATTACTACGCTTTAAAGTGCTTTGGAGTATGAGATGTCCAAACAAAAACGACGCTGGTGTTCTGGTCTATTGCTATTATTGATGTCAGGCGTGACGACAGCTGCGGCGGTTGATCAGATCAGCGATCGGACTTTTGATCATGGCAAGCCAACAGTCGTCTCGGATCTGCGGCATCAACCCTTGTCACCCAACAACGTCAAATGTGGCCTGCAGCTGATTTGGCAACATACCTTTAGCCCCGACGAACAGCAAAAGGTCCAATCCTGGTTGTGTCAGAGTTATCAAAGTATCTCGGAGCTTATTGGGCCCTATCCATTTGTCCCCGAAGTGTATTTATACCGGCGCGACGGCGCGAATGAGCCAGTACCTTGGGCTTATACTGACCGCGGCGGAGATCAACGGATCCGACCGCAACAACTCCATTTTTACGTCAATCCATCCTATGCACTGTCACAGTTTTTGGCTGACTGGACTGCAGTACATGAATTCAGTCATTTAGCATTACCCTTGTTGGATCGCGCTGATCATTGGTTTGCTGAAGGTTTTGCCAGCTATATGCAGGTACAGATCCAGCAGTATCAGGGTTATGTGACAGATCCATGGCACTATTATCGGCAAAAACTACAGTCTCAGCTTGCTGTTTTAAAACAAGAGCAACCAATGATCCCGCTGTTGCAGCAATTGATGTCCCAGCGCAGTTACAAAGCCGCCTACTGGGGCGGTGCGCTTTGGTTTATAGAAGCTCAAACGGAGTTACAGGCGCGCGGCAGCAGCTGGTTTGCCTTGATCCAGCAATATCAGCAACAACACCGGCTGGATGATCAGGATCTAAGCGCCGTTCTTGGCTCCTTTGATCAACTGCTGGCGATCGCTACACAACCGCAAAAGAACCATACATCAGCAAACAAGGCGACCGCGATGGGTCTGCCACAAAACGCTGGGGGCGAAGTTTCGCAGCAATTTGTGTTGCAACAGCTGTGGCAGCGTTATCAGCAACAGCCAGCCTCGATGATTTTGCTGCAGCAT
>JAHJNE010000498.1 GCA_018820995.1 Gammaproteobacteria bacterium
AGAAACGGCCATCGACTTAACGCCGATGTTGGACGTGGTTTTTATCATGTTGATCTTTTTTATCGTCACCGCCTCTTTTGTCAAAGAAGCCGGTATTGACGTCAACCGTCCGGAAGCGTCCACCGCAGTGAAAAAAGACCGGGCCAATATTCTGGTTGCGATCAGTGAAAACAACGAAATCTGGATCAACAAACGTCGGGTCGACGAGCGGGCAATTCAGGCAAATATCGAACGTTTGTATGCTGAAAACCCACAAGGCAGCGTCGTGATTCAGGCTGATCGTAAAGCAACCACTGACTCACTGATTAAAGTGATGGATGCGTCCCGCGCTGCAGGCGTGTTTGACGTTTCAATTGCGACACAGGAATAACCGGGAGTTCAGTATGACCAGATCCAGCCAGTTCAGCCAAGCTCAGGAGATATAGCCGATGGCTCATGTCACAATTCAGCCACCAGGCGCAGGTCCGGCCTTTAGCAGACTGTTGATTGCGCTGACCTTGTCTGCCGCGGTCACGCTGGGATTATTTTTCTTGATGCAGTCCCTGATCGTGAACAGTACGCCAGCACTCACCACCCCAGCGGTTGGTTCAGTACTGGATTTTGTTCGGGTGAAGGAAGAAGAACAAATCGAACGCAAAGAGCGCAAGCCGCAAAAGCCACCAAAACCAGATACGCCACCACCGCAAATGCAACAACCGGCACCGGAAGCAGTCGCTCCTGATGCGGCAGGCGGCGGTGCAATGGACTTTTCAGCAGATGTCGGCGCCGATATGACGCTGTCTGGCGGACTGGCACTGGAAGGTGGTGACGGTGAATATCTACCTATCGTTAAAGTGGCACCGGTCTATCCGCGCCGCGCCTTGCAGCGGGGCATCGAAGGCTTTGTGATTGTCGAATTTACCGTGACGACGGCCGGTACGGTACGCGACCCCATCGTCATTGAAGCAAACCCAGCGGGCATTTTCGAGCAGGCAGCGATGGATGCAGCGTTAAAATTTAAGTACAAGCCGCGGGTCGTCAATGGCATCGCGTCTGAAGTCGGCGGCGTACAGAACCGCATCACATTCCAGATGGAAGGCAAAGGGGAATAGGGGAATAACATGATGATTAAAAACACAATCAGCAAAATGATCGCAATGTCCGTGCTCGTCGGCAGTTGCTCGCTACTGCCTTCGTTCACCGCAATCAATATGGCACAAGCGGCCGATCAATCCCCTGCTGCGGCAGTGAAAACCCGTCGCACCCCTGCTTTACGGGCCAAAGTTTATGATCAGCTTGCTCGCGCACAAGCGCTTGCTGATGCCAACAAAACCACCGAAGCCCTGGCCGCTCTGGATAATGTCAAAGAAAAAAGTAGCTCGATGAATAGCTATGAGTTGGCGATGATGCACAACTTCTACGCCTTCATTTACTATAATGCGCAGCAGTATGACAAAGCTATCGCTGCCTTTGAAATGGTCGTCAAGCAAGATTCCATTCCGGAGTCGTTGGAATTGTCGACCCTGTTCAGTCTGGCGCAGCTGCAGATGATGCAGGGCAATTATGATCAAACCTTGTCGCTGCTCAATCGCTGGGAACAATTGAACAAAGCGCCGGTGCAAGCCAGTACTTTTTTGTTAAAAGCCCAGGCGATGTACCAGCTCAAAGACTACCAACGTGCTGCAGGTTTTATCAATGAAGCCGTGGCCATGGTTGAGAAAGAAGGCAAAGTGCCGGAAGAGAACTGGCTGGTGCTGCAACGTGCAGTATTTTATGAATTAAAACAACCAAAACAAGTGGTTGCCGTGCTGGAGAAAATGGTTCGGCTATACAACCAAGGTAAATATTGGTTACAGCTTGGTGGCATGTACGGTGAGCTCGGTGAAGAAAAGAAACAATTAGCTATTTTGGAAGCGGCACATCAGCAAGGTTTTATCACCAGCGGCGCCGACTTATTCAATTTGGCCCAGCTGTATTACTATCATCAGGTGCCGGTGAAAGGTGCACGGGTGATGGAGCAGGCAATGGAGAAGAAGCTGTTAGCGGCTGACTTACGTAACCTGAAATTCACCGCCAGTTGCTGGACTTTAGCCAAAGAAGACGACAAGGCGATTCCGGTATTAATGGCTGCCGCGAAATTAGCCGAAGACGGTGAAATTGAAGCACAATTAGCTCAACTTTATCTGAACCGCTCGCAGTTTGAGCAAGCAATCCATGCTGCCGAAGCCGCCTTAGAAAAAGGAAAATTGCGTAACCCAGGTGTCACCCACCTGGTGATGGGCATGGCGTACTTCAATCAGCAGAATTTTAATGAATCGCTGAATCAACTGGCCAAAGCGGAACAATTTGACGGCGCAAAACGAATGGCTCAGCAATGGGTACGTTTTGTCGAAGCTGAGAAAGCCGGCCAAGCCAAGCTAATGGCGGCATTGTCGTCTTAATAGCCCAGTCACGATTAGTGATGCGCGAAATCGCAGAACGACAACCGGCCTAAGGTCAACCATCACGCCAGTCATCACCGATGATTGGCGTTTTTTATGCCGTCCTGAAATCGCATGCTACACCAGCCCGGCAACGACCTTTGGCTGTAGCAGAGTGTCATTGCACGGCTGCAGTTATGTCAAAGCTTCGAATAGCGTTTCTCACAGCCGCCTCTCGCAAGAAGCATGACCACTGCTCACAAATGAACCGCCCTCGCCTCGTAATAAGCACTGGTTGGATAGTGCTTTTGTGCCAAGAGAGACCTTTAGCCATAATCGTTAAATAACGCCATTCAATTCATCAAATAAGTAAATATTACAGGACGCGGCAAGCTCTGGGCCAACAAAAAAAGAACACCATGAAAACCACAATCCCCGTAAAGCGAGCCGCTTTAAAATCAAGGGGTTGAGGTTTTAATCACGCGGTGACCGAAATGAGCTTTGTTTGAGCGATTTGACGTTAGCAAATCGCGAGTGTGCGCTTTTGCCTCAAACGGTTGATTTTATTGCGGGCTTTACACGGGCTGCGCCCTATTCTACGGATCAGCTAAAGCTGTTCAGCGTAAGCGCTGTCGAGCGATCCGGGGTCGCCTTTTGTTGGTTACTTATTTTGGCGACGCAAAATAAGTAACTCGCCAGCGGCGAAACTTATGCAAAATCTTTGCGCCAACCAAACAAGCTGTCCGATGATGAAACTCTAGGTACTTGACTCACACATCAGCATAAAGAATAGCGCTAACTAGCCTTAACAATCTCCACACGGCAGACCATACAGCAGCAATTAACCAAAATAACTGTTTTTCCCACCACTCCAACCCTAAACATTGGTAAATTGTACACCATCAGCAATATCAGCTATGTCTGAGCCTGTTCTGACAGGAGTAGCAGCGAGGATCGAATGCTTAGAATTTTCAACTTGCATCAACAACGGCTACAGCGGCTGGAATTACAACAACTGGATGATGTGAGTCGGGCAATCTGGCTGGATTTGCAGGAACCGGACACAGTTGAACGGCAATTTATTACCGACCGCTTTGGCCAGCAACTGGCGCAGCGGCCGCAACTCAACGATA
>JAHJNE010000499.1 GCA_018820995.1 Gammaproteobacteria bacterium
GCCCCACATAATGGCGTTGGTGCCAAGATCAATGTTTTCCTGACCCAAGCTAGGACCAACGGTACGTTCTTCGACAATCAGAATGGGCGCAATCAAAGCACCGGCACGCAGCAATAACGCCAGGTTTTGTGCTTCACCCGGTGCATCTAAACCGGTGATCCGGAAACTACGACCTAACCGTGCCTGAATGGTGGCGATACTGACCACTTCTTGTTTTTTCTCAAGAATGGTTTTACCGTCAGCATCTTTTTTATCCGTCGGTTTATATTCAATAAAGACTGTTGCCATCGACTTACCAACAGCATCTTTGGTTGCCGCAGAAAATGAATTGCCGCCTTTCGCGTCCAAATCGATATTTACTTGTGGCCGGCCATTTTCATCAAAACCACTGTTCGCACCGGAAATATGGTTGCCTGTCAGCATAATGCGTTTTTGCAGCACTACAGGGTTGCCATTACGGTCTTGAAATAACTCAGAAGAAGGCGGTACCCGACCGGCAACCGCACTTTGCACATCAGCAGTTTCATCAAGTAAGCGGAATTCCAGGGTTGCTGTCGCACCTAAAATTTCTTTCGCGCGCGCTGTATCTTGCACGCCAGGCAATTGCACTACAATCCGCTCAGCACCCTGACGTTGCACCAAAGGTTCAGCAACACCAATCGCATTGACCCGATTACGGATAATGGTAATGTTCTGGGCCACTGCATCTTCACGTAATGCTTTGACTCTTGCTTCGCTAAAGCCAGCAACCAGCGTAAATTCATCACCTTCTTTGTAGGTCATATCTTTATCTTTGGTCGACAACAGATTTTTTGCGGCGCTCACGTCCTGCTCATTGCGGAAGCTAATCACCACTTGTTGCTTGATCAAATCAGCCGTCACTGAGCGGTAACGAATTTTCGCTTCGCGCAAATCGACCCGATAAATTTGCACCAGATCGTTGACGTTTTTATCCATTGCCGTTTTCATGTCCACTTCCATCAGGAAATGCACACCACCACGTAAGTCCAGGCCGAGTTTCATTGGTGTTGCGCCAATATCATTCAGCCACTTCGGTGTTGCCGGTGCCATGTTCAGTGCAGTAACAAACTCACTACCAAGTTCGGCATTCACGACTTCGCGGGCTTTTAACTGATCTTCGGCACTGCTAAAACGAGCCAGGATTTGGCCTTTTTCCAGCACCACACTTTTCACGGCAATGTTGCTTTTTTGCAATGCCTGTTCAAGCTGGCCAACTTTTTCGACCGAAACTTCCGCGCCGCGGGTCGCAGTAATTTGTAATGACGGGTCTTCCGGATAGATATTTGGCAGTGCGTAGATCAATGCGACCGACAACACCACCACAATCATCAGATACCGCCAGATTGAATTCTGGTTTAACACTGGGTGATCCTTGTGAAAAAGTCTGTAATTACAGAGACTTCAACGTGCCTTTTGGCAATACCGCTGTGATAGCGCCTTTTTGTACAGTCACTTCAGTGCTGTCATTCAAAGCAATGGCGACAAAATCTTTGTCGTCAGCAATTTTGCTGATGCGACCAATCAAGCCACCTTGCGTTAATACTTCATCGCCTTTTGCCAGCGCTGACATCAGGTTTTTATGCTCTTTCATCCGCTTGGCTTGTGGACGGTAGATCAGGAAATAGAAAATCAGACCAAAAGCGACCAACATGATAATCATGTCGAGGCCGCCACCTGGTTGGCCCGCAGGTGCTGTCTGCGCATACGCGTTGGAAATAAATAAACTCATGGTTGTCCCCTTAAATTATAAAAATTACGATTCTTTTGGTGTAGCTATTACTTGTTCGCTTGATGGTTCAGTTGCAGGCAACGGCGGAAGCATATCCAACGCCGGAACAGTCATGCCTCTTTTCTGATAAAAATCAGCCACGAAAGCATCCAGCTTACCCGCCGCAATAGCATCCCGTAAACCTTGCATCAGAATTTGATAATGCCGCAGGTTGTGAATGGTATTCAGGCGTGCGCCGAGAATTTCATTGCAACGGTCCAGATGATGTAGATATGACCGAGAATAACTTTTACAAGTGTAACAGTCGCATTCTGCGTCTAAAGGTGCGATATCGTCCTTGTATTTAGCGTTGCGGATCTTCACCACGCCGCTATTGACGAATAAATGACCATTGCGGGCATTACGGGTTGGCATCACGCAGTCAAACATATCGATACCGCGGCGAACACCTTCCACTAAATCTTCGGGCTTTCCGACGCCCATCAGGTACCGAGGTTTATGCGCCGGTAACTGATCGGCAGTGTGGTTCAGAATTTTGATCATTTCATGCTTCGGCTCACCGACTGATAAACCGCCGATGGCATACCCATCAAAACCAATCTCTTCTAAACCTTGCAACGAGATGTCACGCAGATTCGGGTACATACCGCCCTGAATAATCCCGAATAACGCAGAAGGGTTATCACCATGCGCATCTTTACTACGCTTGGCCCAGCGCAACGACATTTCCATCGATTTTTTGGCTTGTTTTTCAGTGGCTGGATAAGGCGTACATTCGTCGAAAATCATCACGATGTCAGAGCCAAGTGCCGCTTGGACTTCCATCGATTTTTCGGGAGTTAAAAAGATTTTTTCACCGTTCAGTGGCGAGCGGAAGGTCACACCTTCTTCTTTGATTTTACGCAGTTCACCCAGACTAAACACCTGAAAACCGCCAGAGTCGGTCAAAATAGGTTTCTGCCACTGCATAAAGTCGTGCAAATCACCATGTTTTTTGATGATTTCAGTGCCAGGGCGCAGCATCAGGTGGAAAGTATTCCCTAGACAAATCTGTGCACCAGTGGCGTCCAGCTCTTCCGGCGTCATGCCTTTTACAGTACCGTAAGTACCTACAGGCATAAAAGCAGGCGTTTCAACTACGCCGCGGTCAAACACCATCCGGCCACGACGGGCTTTGCCGTCAGTCGTTAATAATTCAAATTTCACAGTAACCTCATAAGGCCGGAAAAACAGTCCAGCTCAATTTAAAAACCGGCCGATTGTAGCAGAAAGATTGGCTGAACCCTACTCTTTGCCAACGCACCCAAAGGCCTTGATTTGCACACTTGGATGGATCATTTTTCTGCTGTCAATTCTGCACAAAAAGCGTACGAACTTGAGAGAGAATGGCGGCTTTTTATTGCCGCCATCATTGACGCAATGACTGTTGTCACTGCCGTTCCCCCCTTACAGAATGAGCATCGCGTCGCCGTAGGAGTAAAAACGATACTGTTCAGCAATGGCGGTTTGATAGGCATGCATCACAAAATCGCGGCGGCTAAACGCCGACACCAACATGATTAACGTTGATTCCGGTAAGTGGAAATTGGTGATCAACGCATCCACCACTTCAAACTGATAACCCGGATAAATGAAAATACTGGTGTCGCCGGCATAAGCTTGCAACGGTTGTTGTTTTGCCTTGGCAAACTGGGCCGCAGATTCCAGTGAACGTACAGAAGTGGTGCCAACAGCAATCACTTTATTGCCACGCGCTTTACAGGCAGCGATTTTGTCGACTACATCAGTTGGCACTTCAAAATATTCAGCGTGCATCTGATGCTCAAGCACGTTGTCAACCCGCACTGGTTGAAAAGTACCGGCCCCCACATGCAAAGTCACAAACGCAAACTCGACACCTTTTGCCTGCAATGCATCCAGCAATGGTTGGTCAAAATGCAGGCCGGCGGTTGGCGCAGCAACTGCGCCAGGCTTTTGGTTGTAAACCGTTTGATAGCGTTCCCGATCCGAAGCCGCATCTGGCCGGTCGATATAAGGCGGCAACGGCATATGCCCTAACCGCTCCAGCATCACCAGCACAGGTTCATCGGAGGTAACCCGCAGTTCAAACAGTTCGCCATGGCGCTGCACCATTTCTACTTCAGCATCGTTTTCCAGCAGCAATAAATTGCCGGCTTTGGGGGCTTTACTGGCTCTGACATGGGCTAAAAATCGCTTTTCATCCAGAATACGTTCCACCAGCACTTCAATCTTGCCACCGGAAGCTTTCTGGCCAAAAAGCCGGGCCGGGATCACGCGGGTGTTGTTAAAGACCAGTAAATCACCTTGTTCAAAGGCGGCCAGAATATCGGTGAAATGTTGGTGTTTCAGTTCGCCGGTGTGGCGATTTAACTGCAGCAATCGGCTCGCTGAACGTTCTGGTTGAGGGTAACGGGCAATCAGCTGCTCAGGCAGCTCAAAAGAAAAATCGGTACGAAGCATAAGGTAGTCCGCTTTACTGACAAACTATGAAAAAGGGGCGCCATTGTACTTGGCTGCGGCTTTGAACTCAAATCAGCTGTTCAGCGGAAGTCCTTACTGCCATTGAGTCACCCGAGTTGTTACATCGCCCTGGCGCTTTATTTTCGATGTTATTTAAAAACTGCAGCCACATTTAATTTCATTTATTTAACATCTGAGCTTTTCAAGCGGAATAAGCAATGCTATAAATCATACTATGTTATGCGAGGTATCGTGCAATGCGGAAAACAAACCTCACAGAGATCACGGATTGGTCTTCAAGATAAATGGGAAATCCAACTGCGCAAAGGCACGCTAGAACTCGTTATTTTAGCGGCACTTAAAAGCGACAGTTACATGGATTAGAGCTATTAAAACTGCTGCAAGAATTTAAATCTGCAGCCATTACCGAAGGCACGCTGTACCCACTACTGCATCGCTTGAAGTGTCAAGGTTTGCTTCTAGCTGAATGGGTACAACAAGGCGAAACAAGGCCTCGCAAATATGGCCAGCTTACAGTTCAGGGCTGCCATAAACTGGATAATTTGACTCAGCTATGGCGACAGTCGGTGTCCGATATTGAATTTTTAATGCGACATCCTGGTCCGGATGTTCTACCCAAAAAAGGAGTTTAAAATGCAAGCTCAAGAGATCATTCACAAATACCTGATACAACTTGAATTATATCTGGCGCGCCTGAGTAAATCGGAAGCACAGGAGGTGCTTCGGGAAATTGAAAGCCATATTTATGATGCGCTGGAACATCAACAAGCAGCAGGAGAAGAGGTCGATGCCAATGCTATTTTGCGAGGTTTTGGCGAACCTCGGGACCTGGCGGCACTGTATGTCGCGCATATCACAACCGGCTCGCCGCTACCTCCTGGATTTCGGGCGATGCAAATGATGAAGCGCGGTGTCAACCGGGGGCTATATCTGACGATGGCGACATTTGGATATGCAGTCTCTTTATTCTTGTTGTTGATAGTTACTTTTTCACTTGTGCCTGGCGGCCTAGGGTTAAGAAATGAAAGCAACGGTCAAAGTGGCTACATCGGCTTCTACATGGCACCACTGCCACAAAGTCAAGAATGGCTTGGATATACCAGCATTCTGATCGTGTTCATTTTAGCCTTGCTTACTATCAAACTGACGCAGCGAGTCCTCAAAGTCCTGAAAAACCAGATGTAACTGCCGTGACAGCCCGTGGCAGTGACCTTGTGAACTCGCCCTATTTCACAAGGTCATGTTGCGAAACAGAGTCCGCAAACTAAGTTGATGCGTTTGAACCAGTACCGCGAAAAAACGGCGTCTCATGCGATACCGTACAATGAACTTTGCCAGCCAGTAGCAAGATATGTTCAGGGGCCGGGATGTCTGCAATATACCCCTTTGGCACTCGCTTTTAATATGCCGGCCTGATTAAACCAGTTTGGCCGGTAACTATAGGGGGCGGCATCTGCATTAAGCTTCAACGTTAGTATTCGGTCTGCTGAGCTTTGTGCTAATTTCACCGATGTTCCTGTTTTATCGGCAGCGCCAAACTGAAGAGGACGGTGACCTAAGTACAGTGCTTCGTCTTGCCAACGAAGCACTGTACAACGAGGTTGAAACACAAAAAACAATAGTTTTAGCAGAAGTATCAAAGAACCCAAAATAGTCAGAGCAGTCGTTACTGGCACCGTTCGAAAATTGATTCCACTGAAGTGCAATTCAGGATTACTTTGTATTGAATTAAAAAGTGGTATCATCTCTAACATTAAGACAACACAAGAAAGCTATCCTGGGTGTTGGCTCAACCAGCGGTAATAATTTTTCTGAAACGTACACAGAACCATTGGGTATGGTATCTCTTGCATTTAGTTAGGAACAAATTTATCGACTAAGACTGCGTTTATTGCCTTTAGTCCCTTGCTAAATTGCATATTTCCATACTGATCAGGCTGGGTAATGCTATAGCTAAACTCCCAAACTGTCTTATTCTCGTTAATCGTTGTGACATTCAAGGTGAAATCGAACTCCAGGCTAATGCCATATGATGCCAGCGAGCGAACCTCTGCTTGTGTACAGACACCATCTTCATTTTTGTCCTGCCATAAATACAATTGCTGGTAAAATGAGTCCTGTGCATCAATACGTCGATCTTTATTTTCATCATTGCGTATAAGACCTGCAATAATAGGCTCATCTTTAGTTTTTAATACAGATTCTAAAGGAAAATCTGCACAGCCAGAACCATCGTAATCCGCAAACAAAAACGCACTTTTTCCTTTTATCCATCCTCGTTTTTGCTTTCGTTGCTCTAGTACTATCTGGGAGGCCGAAGGATTAATAAACTCAATGCCAGTTCTATCTAAATCAAGAATAATTACAGGTAACATAAACTTTCCTACGGAGGTTTAAGCGATATTGGCTTTACAGAGTAGGCAATTAACCACCGTAAAAGCAGTCGCGCTTAAAAATATTTAATTTATTCTAACATGACATCAACAAAAAATGACATGCGCAAAATCGAAGAATCGGTCAGCCAGTCAATCCAAAACCCCAACATTGTTACCGAAGATAGGTATTTACAGCGGAATTGTTAAAATTGCTTTTTATATCAGCATTGCCTGAACTATAATCGAGTAAATCTATGCAAGTGGCAGGATGCCAAATCAAGCTGAGGTAACAATGGATTTATGGTTTGCAGGATGGTTATTTGTATGTAGCTTATTGATTTTAAGCTGGTATTGTCATCAGTTAGCAGCTGAAAAAGGCTACAATCCCTGGTTGTTTGCTTTGCTTGGTCTGTTACCCGTCATCAACTTTTTCTCATTGATATTGCTGTATTTAATCCCTGATCGTCATGCCGACGAGCACCGGGTATACTTCAGTAAATACCGGCAACGCCCCTGACAGCGCAAGCGACATGACAGTATCGAGCACAATGGCTGATTCAGGTGACGGTTTCAGCCACACACTTCTGTTTTAACACTTCAGCAATCAATGCCGCCATCAGCTTATAACTATGCGCTTTGGTTGAAGTAGGTCGCCAGGCGACCCCGATATCGCGATAGGCGGTCGCATTCAGCGGTGCTTGACTGATCAATTGTGTCCCTTCGAGCAAGCCGCTGTTAATGGCCATTTGTGGCATAAATGTCACACCGAGCTTGTTATTGACCATTTGAGTCAGCGTGTGCAGGCTCGTTGCAAAAAATGGATTCACTTTGCGTGAATCTTCCAATTCACAAGCTTTCACTGCATGACCGGTTAAGCAATGTTCCCGCTCAAGCAAAAAGATACTTTCATCCGGCCACTGCGAAATATCCTGCTGAAATCCACGTCCTAACCAATCCTGGTGCAGTACCAGCTTAAAGCCATCCTGGGCCAGTACTTCGGTGTGAAATGCTCCGGTTTCATAAGGTAGCGCCAGCAGCACCATGTCCAGCCGCCCTTCCGCCAAGCCTTGTAACGAATTATCTGAGGTATCTTCACGGAGCAATAATTGCAGCTCCGGATAACGCTCACGGCACAAGGTCATGACTTCACTCAATACAAAAGGCGCAATCGTTGGAATACAACCTAACCGGAATGGGCCTGTCATTGGCTTGCCCTGATGTCTGGCAAAATCAGTTAGCTCTTCGCACTGCTCAATGATGTAACGCGCCTGGCGGACCACATCTTCACCCAGGGGAGTGAAAATAAACGTCTTATGATCGCGCTCCAGTAACTGCGCGTTCATCGTTTCTTCAAGATTGGCAATGGCGGCGCTTAAAGTGGACTGACCGATGTAACAAGCATCAGCAGCACGACCAAAATGTTGGTGTTCATGTAAAGCCAACAAGTATTGGAGTTGTTTAATACTGGGCAGACGCTTCATCAGATTTTCCGCAGCAAAGGGTAATTTGTACCTGTAATACCGATGAGTTTGATGCTAGAGGAATTGGCTGGTGACTGCAAGCGCATTCATTTGTGTTGTCGCGAAAAACAACAACCCGCCGAAGCGGGTTGTTGTAATCAATAGTAATTGTTTGCAGCTGTTACAGCATGCTCATTATTGTCTTGATGGTGTAGAAAAACACTATCGACAAGAAAGCACCGATAGGTAAAGTCACGACCCAAGAGATAAAGATATTTCGCACCACACTCAGATTTAACGCGGCAATACCACGTGCCATGCCCACACCTAACACGGCGCCGACCAGCGTTTGCGTTGTCGAAATGGGTAAGCCCATGCCTGAAGCAATAACCACGGTGCTGGCCGCTGCGATTTCAGCAGCAAAACCACGGCTTGGCGTTAAGTGTGTAATATTCTCACCAATGGTTTGAATCACTTTTGCGCCCAAAGTCGCCAGACCAATCACAATACCAATCGCACCTAAGGGTAAAATCCACCAGGCCAAAGACACTTTATCCAGAATTTGACCGCCAGATTGAATGATCCCAACCACTGCAGCCAAAGGACCAATCGCATTGGCTACATCGTTTGAACCATGGGCAAAGGCCATACAACAAGCGGTGAAAATCATCAGCACGCCGAAAATCCGCTCGACGTTAGTAAAGTGCATGTCTTTGTCTGCCGCCGGATCAATTTTTAACCGACTAATTGCAATTTTACCAATCACACCAACCGCGATAGCAATGGCGAGACATAACAAAATGCCTTCGGAGGTTGTCAGTTTAAGTCCAACATGTTTCAAACCTTTTGATACTGTCACATACGCCATGATAAAAGCGGCAAACACCATGTAAAAAGGCACGTATTTTTTGGCGCTTTCCAATGGACTTTCAGTATCAAAAATCAGTTTTTGCGCACTCATAAAGATTAAGTAAGCCAGGATACCTGACAAAATTGGCGTCACGACCCAACTGCCAACAATTCCACCCACTTCATTCCAATGCACATAGTCCATACCGACGCCGACAGAAGCAAAACCGATAATGGCACCAACAATCGAGTGCGTTGTAGAAACAGGCCAACCAAAATAAGAAGCAACCAATAGCCAGGTACCCGCGGCCAAGAGTGAGGCTATCATCCCGTAAACAAGTAACTCAGGCACCGGAGCAAAGGCTGCAGCATCAACAATACCACTGCGAATCGTCGAGGTAACTTCACCACCCGCTAACCAGGCGCCAGCCGCTTCAAAGACACCGGCAACAATCAGAGCTTGTTTTAAAGTTAACGCTTTTGAACCTACTGAGGTGCCCATGGCATTCGCCACGTCATTGGCGCCTACACCATAGGCCATAAAAAAACCGAATAAAGCGGCAAGGATCAATAAATAGATGCCGTATTGGGCCAAAATTTCCATAATAAAATACCCTTGGAATTAACGAGCTAACATGATTTCAAGCCGTGAACCAACCCGCAGGGCTGTGTCCGCCAGATCGCCGACCCACTCCAGAGTGCGGTACAGGAACATCACATCTACGGGGTTTAATTCGGCTTCAGCTTTGCGCACAAACTTACGCAGGCTGATCTGCATCTGATCGGTATCATGTTCGATTTCATCGATTTTCTCGACCATCTTAATGACCAGATCAACTTCACGACCGCGGAAACCGGTCTCAAGTAACTCGTCTAATTCGTTGATGGCTTCACAGGCTAATGCCACTGCGTCGATACAACGAAGTAAATAGGCATTAAATTCAGCCTGAATTGGCTGAGGAATTTCTAGCTCACGACCTAACACCCGGCCGGTGATGTCTTTAGCTTTGTTGGCAATTTTATCTTGTTGTGACACAAGTTCGAGAATATCGGTACGTTCTACCGGTAAAAACAAACCGCGGGGTAAATGAACGCGAATATCACGTTTTAATTTATCTGCGTCTTTCTCTAATGCGACGATGGTCTTCCTGACTTCCGCTGCGGTATCCCAGTCCTTGTTGTATACAGCAGCAAAAAACGGCAGTAACTGCTCGCTTGTCGCTAATACTTTGCGGATATGCTCTTCTATCGGCTTAATTGGAGATTTTGCGAAAACAGCCAAAAATGCACTTGGCATAGGTTTGCCTCTTGGTTTTAATGTGGACGAAAGTCGGCGCGCATTGTACTGCAATCATTCGCTAATAAAAACGACATCAGGCAGTAAAATAATGAAGCCAGCCTGAATTTTAGTCAGATCTGGCCATAACATGTCATTTTTATTTCAATACACGTGCTTTGAATTAACTACGGGCGTTTTGTTCAAGAATGTCTTCATCGCTGTGACGGACATCTTTACCCTTCACAAACGAAATCACATATTCCGAAATATTTTTACAACGGTCACCCATCCGTTCCAGCGAACGAGCCGACCACAACACATTCATGATTTTCGGGATCGAACGTGGATCTTCCATCATGTAGGTCATCAGTTGGCGGGTAATCGCCTCATATTCACGGTCAACTTTTTTATCTTCTTTATAAACCGCGAGTGCAGCTTCGACATCCATCCGGGCAAAGGCATCCAGTACATCGTGCAGCATTTGCGCGACATGGCGCCCCATATTTTCCAGATTGATCAATAAATCTTGTTGGGCACTGCTGAACGATTCCAGAGCAACCCGGGCAATTCGTTCCGCTTCGTCACCAATGCGCTCTAAGTCGGAAATGGCTTTGATAATCGCCATAATCAGCCTTAAATCACTGGCCGCTGGCTGACGTTTCGCAATAATACGGGTACATTCGCCATCAATACGAATTTCCCACTCATTGACTTTTAAATCAGTGTCAATCACCTGACGCGCCAACACAGCGTCGCTGGTCGCGATTGCCGTCAATGCATCAGACAGTTGTTGTTCGATTAAGCCACCCATCGCCATCACGTGGTTACGGATTTGCTCAATCTCTTCATTAAACTGACTGGAAATATGTTTGGTAAGGTTTAGCTTATCCATCATGGACTCCTATTTATTCGGCTTTGGTTGTGTGTGGGCTTAACCAAAACGACCGGTAATATAATCTTCGGTCTGCTGCTCTGACGGATTAGTAAACATTTTGTTTGTCGCATCAAATTCAATCAGATCGCCCATGTACATAAATGCAGTATAGTCAGAAACCCGCGCGGCCTGTTGCATGTTGTGCGTGACAATTACAATAGTGTAACGGTCTTTTAATTCGTATATCAGTTCTTCGATTTTAAGCGTCGAAATTGGATCCAATGCTGAGGCTGGTTCATCCAACAACAACACTTCTGGTTCAATTGCAATCGCACGGGCAATCACCAAACGTTGTTGCTGACCACCTGACAACCCGAAGGCGTTGTCATGCAGACGGTCTTTCACTTCATTCCAAAGTGCCGCACCTTTTAATGAGGTTTCAACCACTTCATCCAGCACCCGTTTGTCTTTGACACCTTGCAGACGCAAGCCATAAGCAACGTTTTCATAAATTGTTTTTGGAAATGGATTTGGTTTTTGGAACACCATACCAACCTGACGACGTAATTCAGCGACATCAACGCCTTTGTCATAAATATTCTGGCCATCCATCAGGATTTTACCTTCAATGCGGCAAATATCGACTAAATCGTTCATCCGGTTGAAACAACGCAATAACGTTGATTTACCACAACCTGACGGACCGATAAACGCTGTCACGCGTTTTTCCGGGATTCTTAAATTGATATTTTTCAGCGCCAGCGAATCGCCATAATAAAGACGTAAATCGTTGACTTCTAATTTCATTTTCTCATTCGCTAACTGAAGTTCGGTGTCGGCGATGTTGATATGCTGTTGTGTCATCTTATGTACCCGTATTAATCATTTGGTAGAAGCCGGCCTGAAGGCCACCCAGCCGGGCAGGATCAGCAAGATCCTGCGCCGTGATTTGCTTAACTCTAATCCGATTCGCTGCGATATTTTTCCCGCAATTTATTGCGCAGGTAAATCGCCGACATATTCAGCACCATAATCAGCACCACCAGCACCAGCGCTGTTGCATAAAGTAATGGTCTGGAAGCTTCAACATTCGGGCTTTGGAAACCAACGTCATACACATGGAAGCCTAAGTGCATAATTTTCTGATCAAGATGCACAAACGGGAAGTTCCCATCCACCGGTAAGGTCGGCGCGAGTTTTACCACACCTACCAGCATTAAAGGCGCAACCTCGCCGGCAGCGCGGGCAATAGCTAAAATTAAACCTGTCATCATGGCTGGCGTGGCCAACGGTACCACCACTTTCCACAGGGTTTCAGATTTAGTCGCACCCAATGCCAAAGAACCCATACGGATGGTACTTGGGATCCGTGATAAACCTTCTTCGGTCGACACAATGACCACCGGCAAAGTCAACAATGCCAATGTTAATGATGCCCAGAACAAGCCCGGTGTACCAAAAGTCGGCGATGGTAAAGACTCCTGATAAAACAATGCATCGATGTTACCGCCCATGATGTAGACGAAAAAACCAAGACCAAACACACCGTACACAATCGAAGGGACACCCGCCAGGTTATAGACGGAGATCCGGATGACCCGCAGCAACGGACCATCTTTGGCATATTCACGCAGGTAAATTGCTGCCAAGACGCCAAACGGAGTGACGATAATCGACATCAGGATCACCATCGTTACAGTGCCGAAAATTGCCGGAAAAATCCCGCCTTCAGTATTTGCTTCCCGCGGATCATCCGCCAGAAAATTCCAGATCGCACTAAAGTAATGACTGACTTTATTCAATAATGACATCGCATTTGGCTGATGCGCATGCACGATATTGTTCAGGCTAATGGTCAGTTGCTTCCCTTCCGCAGTCGTCACTACTAAATCATCGCGTTTAGCTGCGGCATACAACTGTTCCAGTTGATGTTGCAGCACTGCATATTCCGCATCGAGCGCCGCCCGATCCTGAGCGGCTTGCGCTTGCGCAGCAGCAACGGTAGCCGGATCCGCTTTATTGAGCTCTAACCGGCGTTCTGACAGGCGCAGGTCATTCAATTTACGATTGATCCGACCAATATCTACCTTTTCGATATCGCCGATTTGATCGTGAATTTCATTCGCACGCGCCATGCGCTTGACTAGCTCTGGCCACAGAGCGTCACCTTCAGCAACCAGTTGTTTATCTTGAAGCAACTGCTGTGGGAAACCATAAAAATTACCCCACTCGCGCCGCTCAATCACAATTGCATTCACCGGTTTACGATAGTTAGATAGCTGCTGGTCTAAAAACCAACGGAAATCAACGCCGTAGACATCCCGGTTACCTAACTTCAATAAGTGCCGTTGATAGACGGCAGCGTCTTTATCCATGGCCACACCAGAATCACGCAGGACCGCGGCACTGACTTCTTCGGTACGAACAATTTCTGCCAACAATGTTGTTTCACTGCCGTCGGTTTGACGCAGCTGAATTTGCTGCAGATCGGCCGGCCAAAAATGGCTGGCACCATTGACGGTAATTAATCCCATCACGCCAAGCACCATCACCAAACTTAAGGCAATAGCACCGGCGTTTAACCAAATCCACGGAGTTCCCGTTCTGAACCAAGCTCTCATCACTCTGACTCCAAGTTACAGATTGCTAAAGCGTTTGCGTAAACGCTGCCGAATGATTTCAGCGATGGTGTTAAAAATAAAGGTGAACACCAGCAGCACGAGTGCAGCCAGGAACAATACCCTGAAATGGGTGCTCCCCACGGCCGTTTCCGGCAACTCTACCGCGATATTCGCCGACAACGTCCGCATCCCTTCAAACAAGTTAAAATTCACAATGGGGCTGTTACCCGTTGCCATTAACACAATCATCGTTTCACCGACGGCACGGCCAAAACCAACCATCACTGCGGCAAAAACACCCGGACTTGCTGTCGGCAGTACCACACCAATCATGGTTTGCCATGCTGTTGCGCCAAGCGCCAAAGAGCCTTGGGTTAAGTGACGTGGTACGTTGTAAATCGCATCTTCTGCAATAGAAAAGATATTCGGTATAACCGCAAAGCCCATCGCTATCCCCACGACCAACGCATTACGCTGATCATAGGTAATACCATTGTCAGTCAGCCACTGGCGTAAGTTGCCAGCGAAGAACAACTGATCAATGACCGGACTTGCCAATACACACAACCAGATAAGCGCGACAATCAGCGGGATTAAAATCAGGACTTCATAGCCAACACCTAAGCGACTGCGCAACGAGGCCGGGGCAAACTGCCACAACCAAGCGGTCGCAATCATCATCAACGGCAACAGCAGTAAAATAGAGAACACCGCACTTAAATAACTTTCGATAAAAGGGGCAAGCCATAGACCGGCTAAAAAGCCCAGGATCACCGTTGGCAACGCTTCCATCAATTCGATGGTTGGTTTGACTTTGTTACGAAGTGACGGCGCCATAAAATACGCCGTATACAAGGCACCCATTAAGGCCAACGGCGTGGCAAATAACATCGCAAAAAATGCTGCTTTTAGGGTTCCGGTGGCCAATGGCACCAGACTCATTTTTGCTTCAAACTCGTCTGAACCCGACGATGCTTGCCAGATATAATCTTTTTCCGCACGGCCTTCATACCAGACTTCATTCCACATTGCTTTCCAGGACACATCAGGATGGGCGTTTTCAAGCGCGAAATGGTACGTCTGGCCATCTTTGGCAAATGCCAGGAAACTTTGGTTAATCGGCGAAATTGCTAGTCGATTTGCTTCGACGCCTTGCGCCAATGGTTCCAGCAGTAAAGTGCGGGCAGAAGTTGCGTAATGAATACCTAGATAACCCTTGTCATCAATCGCCATAAAACCTTTGCGTGAATATTCAGGTTCAATCTGCGTAATGGCTCCCGGATGTTTGTCAAAATCCCGGATATGGGTCAAATGGAAATTGTTATGCTCATCGCGGACTAAAAACCACTGACTGAGATTGCCGTCGCTGCTACCAACAATCAGTGACACCGAGCCAACTAAAAACTCCAATGCCGTGATCTTCTGACCACTGGCAGCAACCGTCACCGCTTCAACATATCGGGCATTGGCCGGTTCGCGAATGTCGTAATAGTGAATTTTACCTTCATCATCAGCCACGAACAGATTTTGCAATCGGGTATCTACCAATAACTTTTGAACTGTTTTTGGCGCGTCAGGCAACTGGTAATCGGTGCGAACCAGCGTTGTTTCGCCAGTCAGAAACTCAGTTTGGTTTTCAAACAGGTTGTAAGACAAATGACCATCCGCTGTAAAAGCGGTAATCGCAGTCCCTGAAGGCCCTTCCTGGACGGATAAAGCTTTGATCGCCTGGCCGTTTGGATCCAACTGGATCGGCGTTTCACCCAGCGGGTAAGTGACCACCGGGACAATTTGCCGTTTATCATTTGGATAACTTAAGTTGTATTCGTGCTTCGCAACAACCACCTGACCATTGCTCAAGCCAACTGCGATAATGCCAGAGCGTGGTTCGCC
>JAHJNE010000500.1 GCA_018820995.1 Gammaproteobacteria bacterium
CTTTCGCCCGGGACTTCTAACATATGGCCATAACGGCCAATCGGCGGCAGTAATAAATGGCTGCCCCGGACTAAGTCAAGACTTTGCGGCACCGGCAATGCTGATTGTTCAAGCAACTGATTGCTCCAGGGGCCTGCGACATTCACCAACCGGTCGAACTGCCGCCACTGTGTTTCGCCCTGTAATTGCAATGCGCCGGTCGCCGAAACCGCTTGCACCGGACAATGCTGATGGATCACCACGCCGTGTTTTTCGGCCTGCGCGGCTACCCACAACCCTAGTTGCTGATCCTGCATCTGGCCATCAAAAAACAAAAATGCGCCCCGTAAGCCTTCCGCCTTTAGCGACGAGCTACAGCGCAAGGTTTGTTCTGCGTTTAACCAGCGATGTCGGCCAATACCTTTGCGGCCGGACAATAAATCATACAACCATAAGCCAATTTTCAGCTGCCAGCGTGGTCTGCGCCCATCCTGGTAAATGGGATAAAGAATGGGTAAACGTCGGGTCAGATGAGGTGCCTTTTGGATCCACCACCGCCGTTCTTGCAAGGCCTCATGCACCAATCGTAATTCGCCTTGTTCAAGATAACGCAACCCGCCATGCAGTAGCTTACTGGAGGCGGCGCTGGTGGCTTGCATCAGTGCATCACGCTCAAATAATTGAACTTGATGCCCCGCCAGAGCCAGCTGCCATGCTGACGCCAATCCATTAATTCCGCCGCCAATCACTGCTATTTGCACTTTGTGACACCTTTTAGCTAACTCATTGTTACAGCAAAGCAAATTATTAAGCTTTTGTCGAATGAAGCATGAATTTATTCCCCAGTTCGGGTATATTTATCTTCAGTGGAAACAGTGGCAAGCCGACTAAAAACAGCTAGAGTTGTTGAACTTGCGGTACATTGACGACATGCACTGACATTGATGTATCCTCTGACAGAATTTAACTTAATTTATTGCATCAAATACCCTGAGCTGAAGTGCTGATGTCGCAGGAAAGTGTATCAACAGCTTTGCGGGTAAGTTTGGCGGCAAGGACTTAACCAGATGAATCAATCTCAGTTCGGCAGCACCGCGGCAACCAAAAGTGTCAAAGATCTGCTGAGCAAAATTCACGATGCCTCACAGCGTAAAGATTCGGTCTATGAGCAAGCCGCTTATTATTTTTCCGGCGCAGAACAACAAGACATTGATCTGCTGCAAGAGCAGGCGGCCACATTGCAACGTCGACTGGATGACGCCAACAAAGGCGCCCGCACTAAACTGGAAACCGCGCTGCTGGAAGTTAAGAAACAACTCAAAGAGAAAAAACAGCAGCAACAAGACAACCGCATCAACCGTGTACGCCAACTGAAGCAGCTCGCCCGGCTGTTATTAACGCTCATTACCGGCGATACAGTACAAGAAACCCGACAACTGTCAGCCCGTGCTCTTGGCACTATCCAGTTATTGTCATCGACCCGCGGCCGCCATATTGCCGTCGTCAATCAACGTCACAAGCATGCCTATAAAGCGATATTATCTATTCGGTTACTGGACCAGCTACTGACCGATAAACTGATTAAAAACCGCTATGTGTTGAATAAATTCCATGACAGTGAAAAAGCCACTGTCGCTGGGGAAACCGGCTACTCGCCATTTTTAGAAGAAGTGCAGTTGCCACTGATTTGCGCCCTCCTGCTACAGGATATTGGCCTGCAACATCCACAAGCCCAGCATATTTTGCGTGGTGAAGCGGGTGACCTTGACGAATACCGGACATTGCCACCAACCGATCGGCAACAGCTTCTCACGATCAGTTATGAACAAAGCCAGCTTTATCTGAAAGAAGGTTTGGGTCTGGATAACTATGCGGGCAACTCCAAAGCTGAGCGCGATTTATTTCAGTATATGGAACAAGATAAACAAAACTTTATCAGCCACTTATTAAAAAGCGCTATCCAACCGGAAGAAGGCATAGGCAATCTTCTGAAAATCCCACAGGTGTATGTTTCTGTTGTACTACCGTCCAAAGCCAACTACCAATATGAACAATTGCCAAAGGTCAGCGCGTTGCTGAAAGCCGGTGTTGGCAAAGGCTGGTACCCCGCAGCGATTGTCGACAGCCTGCTGAAAATTACCGGCTATTTCCCCCAAGGTTACGGTATTACCTATATCCCGAAAGATTCTGATAAACAAGATCTTGACCGTTATGAATATGCCATCGTCAATGGTTTATATCCGCTGGAACCAGAGCAACCGATTTGCCGCACTGTCACGCGTAATTTAACCTACAACACCTTTGGGATAAACGTGGTGGTCAGTGTAGAAAATAACCTCTACTTCCAAAGCGCACAGCAAAAGCTGGAGAAAATGAGTGAAGAGCGCTTGAAAGAAATATTAAGTAAGCTGGTGTCGAATCTGGAAGAGCGAACCACCATGGATTTAATCCCTAAGTGCTGGCATCCGGATGAATTTTTTACATTTTTGAAAAATCAGAATTTATGGAATCGGGTAGATACTGTCCGGAATTAATCGGCATGCAATTCTGGTGGAGTCACCTGGCAGCGCGGTGGCTGCTGCGTAAACAATCGGGCGTAAGATTGCTGTAATCGTTGTATTTTTTCCGGGTCAGTGTGCACATTCGCCGCCAGATACAACATCTTTTCCAGCTCGGTGGCAGCAAACATTTTCCGTAATTCAGTCTGACCAGGACTTAACTGGTTTTGCTGCTCAACAAAATTCTCTGAGACCAGAATTAAATCAACCCGCTTTAGTGACAGCATTTGCCGTAACTGATGATTTTGCCCGACCACCACCAAATTTTTCGATTCGCGAAAGCCGTGACTGACTAAATATTTGTAGTTCGCCTGTCCCTGCTCCACCCCGACAATAAATTGACTGGCTTCTTCGATATTTTTCGGGGCAACGTCCGGCCGTGCCGCCGCTGCATAAAAGAAAATTCGCATTGGACACAACGGCACCACCCACTTGAATTTAGGCAGACGTTCTTCGGTTTGTAACAATGAATAAATAAAAATATCGGGCTGTTCTATCGCTGTTTTAAACGCTCGTGGCCATGGCAGCACCTGAGTTTCAAAACCCAATCCTGCTTCAGCAAACACCTGCTGTACGATGTCCACCGACCAGCCTTGCAATTGCCGTTGCGCACCCATTTGCTGATAGGGAGGGAATATTTCCGTCACCAACTGCACTGGTGCTGCCAGCGCCTGGAAACTGACCCCCAGTAGCCACCCATAAAACCGCATTCACCCGTCCTGATTGCATATCGACTAATTAAGAATAGGTTGATTTAATCAGGATGCCAGCATCGGTAATGCAAGTTACGACAGCAGAACTTCAGTAACTTCAAACATTTATTTCACATTTATCTGTGTGAAAAGCCATTGAACCGCGCTACAAAGCATTCTGGCAATTGAAACCTTGGCAGAGACTCCCTGTTATGTTAAAAAACATCGGTAGCTGTTGATTAGTTTTAGGGAATAAAATGCGTTCAGCGAAGGATTGGCGACTGCAAATAGTGCTGCCATTTGTGATTGCCCTCACGCTGGGAGGCTGGTTGTTTTTCAGTTTTATCAGTTCGGATTCGGCGTTACCCGACGCCATTCAGCCCCATCCATTCGAAGAACTCAACAGCACGGTAAAGTTGGCTCCAGACCCTAATGCGATAGACCACAGCAGTGCACTGACCACAACCTCAGCAACGACTCCACTGCAAAATTTAGCTACGGCACAGGCCAGCTGTGCTGCAGAGAGCTTGATGCAACAACAATTGCGCCAGATTTTGCAGCAGCGTAAACAACAAAGTTATCAGCTGATCCAGCAATTGGCTGAAAATGGCACTAAACCAGCAGACATCGCCTCAATCATTCATCAATTGGGTGGTGATATGGTGTTGCTCGCGCAACAAAGGCCGGATTATCCGGCAAACCCCAATACGTTAATCCGCTTTGAACAACAACCCCGGACTATTTCCCGGCAACTGGCGTTGCAGGTACAACAAGCCGTTTTGTCGCAAAATTATCAGCAGATAGTCCAGGTGCTGCAAGCCGATCCCGATCCCGCGCAATTGGCGTGGCACGGCCAAACCCTATTAACCGCCATTCTGGCCGCAGATCCCAACATCAGTTTACTGACCTTACAGCAGCTGACTGACAGTGGCCTGCAGCCGGTGTTTGCCGATTTAGTCGCCGCGACTTCGCTGCAACTGCCAGTACCGCTGGTGGATGTGCTCAACATGGCATTTGCAGGCAACCGCCAGCAGCTGTGGTTTCATCAATATCGGCGAAATAATCTAACACTGCTGGCAGCGGCGGAAGGCAACGTCGGCTTGTACGATTACTGGCTCGCTCAAGGGGTTCCAGCATATATTTCAGCGGCCGATTTAAACGCCTTTGATGTACTGCCGTTCCCCACCACCGAATCCGAACTACGACTGCGATTGCCTTTCATCCGGAATTTTGTCAAACAAGGCCTGCTCCCCCGTCAGTTCACCAGCTTAAATAGTTGGTTATTGCTGCTTCCTACCGATGAAGCCTTGCAACTAAGTGAGCAACTGGCAAGCTCGGAACAGGGCAGGCAGGGTCATATTCAACAGCTTGGCGTTACAGATTTGTCCGAGGGTATTATCAATACCAATCAGCTATTTAAGCAGCACATTCTGGCACGACACCAATGTAACCAGCTCTATCAGCTGGGTTCGGCGTTGTTGTTATTGGACGATGC
>JAHJNE010000501.1 GCA_018820995.1 Gammaproteobacteria bacterium
GCCAAACCAAATACGGTCTGCTACTCGCCTGTTTATTGGGGGGAATAACCCAGGTGCAGGCGGCTTGTGTGGATGCGGTGGTGTTGGTGCATGGCAATACCGCAACACCCGCCAGTTGGAACAATACCTATAATTATTTACTGAGCCAGGGGTACAAAAGCAGCGATATCTACCGTCCGGATTGGGGCTCAAAAAGCTGTGCCGCCTGCAATGACCATAGCGGCAGCGAAGAAACTCCTGTTCGCAACGCCTTGCAAAGCGCTTTAGCTAATTCTTGTACCGGTAAAATTGATGTGATTGGCCATTCGATGGGCGCGACTTTAGCGGCGCAGCAGATTAACAAATTGGCGATCGCCAACCGCGTCGACAGCTTTGTCGGCATTGCCGGCGCGTTTCGGGGATTACTCAGCTGTGGCGTCTACCCATTTAACGTCTGGAGCACCACCTGTGGCAGCAATGGTTTGTCAGTTGCCAGTCCTTTTCTCGATAGCCTCTATGGTGTGCGGTTTGGCCAAAGAGTCTATTCAATTAAAAGTTATATTGATCAGGTGGTGTGCTCCACCGGTAGCTGTTTAGTGTATGGCGTGCATAGCAGCAGTATCTGGGGCGAAAACGCCACTTACAATGTCAATACCGGTCATTTTGGCCTGCAAACAGACACCGCGGCTCAGCAATACCAGCTGATTCGTTAACGGTCAGAAAATAACTACCAATAGAATCAAGGCTCATTTGGCTATTTTCTTACTGGTCAGCTGTAGCCTCGATTTTTCGATTGCAGCGACCACCGCTGACCCCCCGCAATTGCTACTATTTTGGATCCAAGTTTTACCGCTAGTCGTATAATAAAAAATATCGGCTGGTTCATCAGGTGAATGTGTTTCCCGTTACCTTCTTTGTTATGGCGACTCATGTTATGAGTGTAAGCCCTGAATCTATCTCTGTGCTGGAGGAATTTGTGCCGAATCCTATCGCCACAGAAATAAAGCTCGAATTTCACAATGCCAGCGACTTTAGTCAGTTGCAGCTTACCCATGACCGGGTGATGGGCGGGAGCTCAGACGGAACTGTGACGCTGTTGTCGGTGCCAGAGAGGGTGCAGTTCGCAGGAAATTTATCACTGGAAAATAATGGTGGTTTTGCTTCTGTGGCTTTTCAATTGCAACAGCGGCTACCAGCGACAGCGTTGACTCAGGCTGTGCTACACATCGGCGGTGATGGCAGAACTTATCAACTTCGCTTAAAAACACCTTATATTCCAGAAGGTGTGGCCTATGTCTCTGAATTTAAAAGCGCGGTAACACCACAGATTTACAGCTTTGCAGTCGCAGATTTTACCGGGAGATATCGAGGCCGCAGTGTCAGTAATTTACCCGCTCTGAAATTTGCTGATGTCAGTCAAATCAGTGTCATGCTGGCGGACAAAACGCCAGGTTCGTTTCAAATTGATTTGTATAGCATTGTCTTTAAATCGGTAAAGCAAGACTGATATGATGGGTTCAAGTTGGCGTAGCAATCAACCTGCGGATGAAGTGTTTTTGCAGAGAAGTGAACTGGAATTACAGCAGTTCTATTCTTTCCCGTCACTTAAGAATGTGCTAATTTAAATTGTACCTAATTAGGAATTTCATGCATGGATGCGCAAACTCTGGTCTTGGTTAACACCATTGTCTCTTTTGTGATGACGTTGACGATGTTCGGGCTGTATTTAGCCAATCGGCAACAGCACAGCTTGATCGATTGGTCGTTCGCTGGTGCGGCATTTTTTGCCAATTCGCTGTTGAACCTGCTCTACAATATGCAAACAATGCCGTATTTGCTCGGACCACCGCTTGGTAATACCTTTTTGGTTGCGAGTTATTTGTTCTTGCTAAGTGGTATTTGCCATTATCTGGGGCAGCCGTTGCGGCTTTCGTTTTTGCTGAGTTTCCTCATTGTCACATATTTGCTAAATACCACCGACTACGCGCAAGCTGATGTTTTTAATCGTATTCTTCTAAACTACCCCCTATTAATTGCGATCAACCTCTACACTGTGTATCGGGTACTTGCTGCGCGATTGACCATGATACGCGCTGCGGTGATCACTTTTGTGGTTGTCCTGTCCTGCAATATCGTTCAGATGTTGTTGCGATTAACGATATTTGTGTTGATTCAGCTGCAGTTAGTCCCGATGGAAGACAATACATTTAGTCTCGACATTGGCAGTTTGGCAGTGTTGCTATTTTTACTACTGGCCATGATCAGCTGCATGTTGTTACTGGTGAGGCAGAAGACGTTGCAACTGCAACAGCTGGCAGAAACAGACCCATTGACCGGCTGGCTGAACCGCCACTCGATGGTGCCGCGTCTTGATGCAGAATGGCAGCGTTGCCAACGTCAGTCGCAACCGCTCAGCATCATCGCCTTTGACATTGACCATTTTAAGCAAGTGAACGATCAACACGGTCATCAAACCGGGGATCGGGTCCTCCAGCAAGTGTGCCAATTGGCCGCGGCAGAACTGCGTGGTTATGACATGATGTTTCGGATCGGTGGCGAGGAGTTTATTGCCTGTTTGCCCAATGTCAGCGCTGATCAACTTCAACAAATTAGTGAGCGCTTACGTCAAAAAATCGCCAATCATCGTTTTGATAGCGATTTGCCGCTGTCGGTGAGCATAAGCGTTGGCTGTGCAACTGCAACCCCGCAACATGAGCACTGGAGTTCGTTGTTGGATCAAGCCGACAAAGCGCAGTATCAAGCGAAACGGCGCGGTCGTAACCAGGTGTTCCAGTTTGACCCACTCGCTAAGGCGATTTTGTGTTAGCGACGTTAGCACCGTTCGCGACTTTAGCAGCGATTTGCTGTAAGGCTTGCACCAGCACCGGCGTATCTTGAGCGCCAGAAATTAAATATTGCTGATTGACGATAAAAGCTGGCACTGACTGAATACCAGCTTGCAGATAATGCTGCTGTTCGGCGCGCACTTCGTCGGTATATTGACCGCTTTGTAGCACCACTTCTGCTGCAGCACGGTCTAACCCGGCGCTGGTGACGGCATCCAACAACACTTCCGGCTCGGACACCGCCAAACCTTCGCCAAAATAGGCATCAAACAGCGCCTTTTTTAAGGCGGTGGCCTGACCGCTCAGCCCGGCCCAGTGCACTAAGCGGTGCGCATCAAAGGTATTGCAGGTGAAACGTTGTTGCAGCTTGCTAAAGTTCAGTCCGAGATCGCTGGCAATCTGTTGTAGCTGCAGTTGCGATTGCTGCATTTCTGCTTCACTTCGGCCATATTTTTTCACCAGCGCTGGCAGAATTGGGGTTGGCACTAAATTCGGATCCGGATCCAGCTCAAAAGGGCGCCAATGAATATCCAGCGTGAGTTCGGCGCTCAGTTGTTGCTGTGCAGCCTCCAAGCGTGCTAATCCAATCGCGCACCAGGGACAAGCGATATCTGACACGATATCCAGTTGTAGTGTTTTCATCGATGACCTTCTTTTATGACCTTATTGCAGCAAATACCCAGAGTGAAAATTGACGTTGTTAGCCACCCAGTTTTTCGCGCAGCTTATCAGCTAATTTTTGTTTTAAATCTTGTTTTTTCTCATCTACTTTTTGTTTCAGCTCGTTTTTATACAAGGCTTTGGTATCCAACTGAAATTTCGGATTGCTCAGATCACCGTGAATCCGCAGCGGAATATCGACACTCGCCAATTGATCTTTGGCCAGGCCACCCTGACCTTTTAGACTGTTCACCAATGCGGTAGTCAGTCGATAATCCAGTTGTTGTTCCGCCAGTTGCAACTCGCCGGCACCTGATAAGCGCAGCAGCGGTGATGCCAGCTGTAAATTACTTTGCTGCAGCACACCATCGGCCAGACTAAATTCACCGGTTAACAGGGTGAAGTCGGTTTGTTGCGGATTGCCAAGGTCGGCCGCTTCGCTCTCGTCGCTGCCTTTGATGGTTGCTCTAAATTGTCGAATCATTTGTGCGACATTGGCACCTACAATGGCGCCGTCTTGAATTTGGAATTGGCCAGTAGCGGTTAAAAGTTGCTGTAATTTAGCCTGTTGTAGGCTCTGGCCCTGACCTTTAATTTGTAAATCAGCCGCGCCTGTTAACTTGTCAAAATCAGCCATGGCCGCCAACAAAGGTTGGATCTGCAGCTTTTGTAAATTGGCTTCAAATTGATAGATCGGCAGCGGTTTGCGGCTATCCAGCTTTGCGCTGGCATTGATTTGACCTTGCAGCAGTTTTGCCTGTGCTTGCTCCAGCGAAACTACACCATCCCGATTGTTGATGTTTAGTTGCACATCATCGGCGGTGAAGGTGTTGCTGATCAACTTGGTGATGGTCAGCGACAGTTTGCCGTTTAATTTACGCAGCGCCGATAAATCGGGTTCAGTGCTGGTTGCCACAGGTGCTGTCGCCTTGGCTTCAGATGGCGATTGCCAAGGCCGCACATCCACAGCATCAAACTGCAACTTAGCGGTCAAGTTCGGTATCTTGCCGCTGTTATCCAGTTGCAGTTCACCACGACCGACACTGTCAGCAAATGTCATTTTTTCAAGGTCCAGTTGTAACTGTTGGCTGTGATTTGACCATTGCCCTTTGGCCAGCAGTTCAAATTGTTGTTGGGCTAAATCGCCTGCAATATCCAGATCAGCCAGTTGTAAACTGCTGGCATCGTCACTGAGCAATAAGCGCATGGTTGCTTTGGTTTGCAGTGCTTTATCGCCCACTTTAGTCTGCAATTGTGCGGTTAATTCAGCCCATTGCCCTGGTTGGAAGTTGTTGAGCGTCAGACTTTGCAACTGTAATTGTTGTGGTGGTTGGCCTTGGTTTAACAAATTCAGTGTCACATCGGTCAGTGCCAGCTGCTGCAATTGCAGATTCTGCAAAGGGGATGCTGAGGTGGCGGTTTTATTGGTTGTCGCTGGGGTTTTTGATGCGGTTGTTGCTGGTGGCACATCGCCTTTGCCATCAAGGGTAGTGAAACCATCCATACTGCTTTGGCCATTGGTTTGCTTGACCCAGTTTAAAACCATGCCGTCGACCGACAACTGTTGTATTTGAATTTGTTGTTGCAGCAATGGCCACAAGGCGACTTCAGCTACACCCTGCTCAATCTGCAGCATCGTGGCCGGTGTCATGCCTTTTGGGTTACTCAAAGTTAATTTTTCAAAGGACAAACCAAGCTGCGGAAAGACACTCCAGCCGAGATCGCCGTCAATCTGCAACGTCCGGCCGGTGTGTTGTTGTACCGTGTTTTGTAATTTGATTTTGACATCATCCAAATCAAACCAAAACCACAGATAGCCTGCCAATAATACACCGGTGGTGACCAAGCCAACGGCTGTCCATTTTAACCATTTCATAAGTAATTCCTGAATAAAGCCATGTGGTTAGGAGAGCACAGTCGCGGGAAAGTTCCGATAAAAAGTCTCATCCTGTCTGACAAGTGCTTACCGCTGCCCGCAGATCAGCTTGCTACAGCATCGCTGCGAAGCGCGGTTGCACCTGATGCTGTGACCCAGGGAAGGGCGGCGTGCCAAGCAACATGGTATCACCTTGGCGCACAAAAGAGCGGCCCGGCACGAAAGGCATTGACTGCGCTTTGTTTGCAATCTTTTAACGCATTGCTCACTCAAGGCAGGGAATTCGTCACACAACACCTGAATCTACCGCCGATGCTGGTTAGATTCGGCTGGTTGGAACTGTGTTGTCGGATGTGGCAGTTCTTAAAAAAGCAGAAAAAAAGAAGGGAAAGTCCATGAAACATCATTATCGTTTAAATACTCTCGTCCTGGCGATGGCCGCTGCATTAAGCCTTGCCCAAGCGCCGGCCTTTGCAGCGTCGCAAACAGGCACTGTCGCAGGTTCCATCAGTGGCCAGGCTGGTGCCGAAATTGAAATTCGCAACAACCAAACCGGCTTTCGCAAAACCATGCTGCTTGATCAAAGTGGCAATTTTCGCTTTCCACAATTAGAGATTGGCGAATACGAATTAAGCATTCGCCGCGATGGTAAAGTGTTAGGGCAGCAACAAGTCCGTGTCACCATCGGTTCGACCACTCAGGCGCGATTTAGCCTCGGGTCCGATAGCAATATTGAGCGAATTCAAGTGGCTGGTGGCCGGATCTCCGCAATCGATTTGACCAGCTCTGATTCAGGTTTAGTGATTGGGGAGGTTGAATTTGACCGGCTGCCGGTCGGACGTGATTTAACCTCGATTGCGCTGCTGGCGCCAGGCACGGTGAAAGGTGATGCGCAGTTTGGCAATCTGGCGTCCTTTTCTGGTTCATCCGTTGCTGAAAACGTATGTTATATCAATGGCATGAATGTTACCGATCCAGACAAAGGTTTAGGCTGTGGTTCAGTGCCATTCGAATTTTACAAAGAGTTTCAGGTCAAAACCGGTGGTTACTCGGCACAATATGGTCGCGCAACGGGTGGTGTGATTAACGCTGTGACTAAATCAGGCAGCAATGAGTTTGAATTTGGTGCCACCGCTTATTACAGTCCGGATTATTTAGGCGATGGTTCCCAAATCACCAATTTAGCTGGCAGTGTTTTTAAAGATACCACCGGCAACAAAGAGCGCAGTATGGATGCCAGCTTCTCGGTTGGCGGGCCGATCCTGGAAGACCAATTATTCTTTTTTGCACTGATTAACCCGAAGAAAAAAGACCTGAGTTTTTCCAGTTCGACTTCACCACGCACCGGCGGGCCGAGCCATTTTAACGAACAAACTGAGAAGAGCTTTTTTTGGGGGCTGAAATTAGACTGGCAGATTAATGATCGCAATCGTCTGTCCTATCTGGGTTTTTCTGATGCACGGGATATAGACCGGATGCGGCAGAATTTAAGTTATAACAATGGTGTCGAAGTGAAAGGCACGGCTCGCCCGGTCACTCTGGAAAATGGCGGTGATACGCATACGCTGAATTATGTCGCGAATTTCACCGACGATTTTACAGCCTCGGCGATGATTGGGCGCTTTAAAACGGACGCCTCCACCTATCCAACCGACAGCACTTGTTCGACCATTGGTGATACCCGCAATGTACCGACACGTGCCACTCAATATGCTTGTGGCCCAGGCATCAACAATGATTTTAACCAGCTACAGCGTGATGCTTTTCGGGTCGATTTTGAATGGTCGTTACCGAACGATCACTTAGTGCGGTTTGGCTACGATCGGGAAAATATCGAAGCAAATCACATCACCAATCGGGCCGGTGGTTATAACGTGAACTACAGCACGCTTGGGGTTGGCGCAGCTTTGGGTGGAACTACTTTCGTCAATACCACTGGCGCACCTTTAGATATTGTCCGGCAGCGGGTGTTTGATGGTGGTGGTAAATTCAGTACAGACAACTATGCGATCTATCTGGAAGATAACTGGACGATCAACGAGCAGTGGTTTTTAACCGCAGGGATCCGGTCTGATGTTGCTGAAAATAAAGGTAAAACAGGCGTTACCTTTGTAAAACTAGATAATCAGATTGCACCACGGTTAGGCCTGACTTATGACCCGATGGGCGATGGTAGCTCTAAAGTTTTTGCCAACTACGGTCAGTATTTCTTCCCGGTGCCGGTGAACACCAACTTCCGTGCCGCCAGTGGCATTGTTGATAAATCCGACTACTTTACTTTTACCGGTGTTGATACCAGCAATGGCCGACCGCTCGGTACTTCACTTATCGGTTCTACCGTGAATTCTTCAGGCGCCATCAATGAGCCTGGTTTGTCAGCAGCGCCGGAATATAGTGCTCAATCAGTTGTGGAATACATTCTGGGTTATCAACATGAACTGAATGAAAACTATACCGCGTTGATCCGCGCCCAGTACCGCACGACCGACAACATGGGTGACGACTATTGTGATGTCGAAGTAGACCCGAGTGGTGGCGGTAATATTTGTACCTTATTTAACCCAGGCAAAGGCCATACCTTTGGCCAGGATACTGACTATGATGGCATCATTGATCCAGGTTCTTTGCATTATTACACCGCTGAACAGATTGGCGTGCCAAAAGGCAAACGTGATTATGGTGCGCTGCAACTTGAATTGACCCATCACAGTGAGCAACTGAATTGGACGGCGCAATACACCTGGTCGCACAGTTATGGCAATAACGAAGGCGGGGTCAATTCTGATAACGGCCAAACCGATACCGGCGTGTCGTCTTATTTAGACTTCAAAGCTTCGTCCATTGGCGCCAACGGTAATTTACCGAATGACCGGCGGCATATTTTTAAATTTTATGGCTCGTACAGCTTGACCGACAGTTGGGCGGTTGGTTGGAACTCATCGCTGCTTGATGGCAGACCGATGAGCGCCATGGGTCTGAGTTTCCCTGCGGATCACCCTTATATCACCCCAGGTTATGGCGATACCTATTACCGTTTAGTCGATGGTAAATACGTGTTCACGCCACGCGGTGGCATGGGCCGACAACCTTGGGTCTATAACTTAGATCTGTCGGTAAGCTATAGCTTCAGTATTGATAGCTTTGAAGGCAGAGCCAGTTTAGATATGTTTAACGTGCTGGATACACAACAATCGTTAACCAAAGCAGATCAAACTGAAAGTCAGGGCGGAACCCCAAATCAGTTTTATGGGTTAACCCAAAGCATACAAACCCCAAGACAAATCCGGTTGGGCATTAGTGTGAACTTTTAACAGGCTCTAGCATCAACCGCCGTGCTTGGATCCCTGTTATTTGAAGAGACAGGCGCTTATTCAATACGGTGTTGATGGAAAAGTTTGTTCTCTATACAACTGCAACGAGAGCAGGGTTTAAGCACAAAACCTGGCAGTTGTTTTGCTGGTGAAGTTTATCTGGCACTCCACCGACCTGAATTCAGGTCGGTTTTTTTATTTGCAGTCGTGGTAAAGGGGTTTTAAACAGGCGGGCATTGCATTGCGTCAGAGCGCTTGGGTATAGTCTCGCATCAAAAAAACACAGGATGTGATGGATGTTACGCAAAAGTTTTTTCGGTGCGGCATGGGTTGGTATTGTTCTTTTAGCCCAGCCGGTTTGGAGTCAAAACAACACCCAAATCGAGTTGCCGGAAGCAGACTACATCGAATTGAGAGTGATCCCACAGTCGCTTGCAAGTTCTTATCAACCCTCTGAACCGCCTGGATTATTGGCGTTTTCGCCGGACAACAATGCACTGGCCTATTCCTCTAGCAAAAATACCAAACGACAGAGTCCATTTGGCGATATTTGGGCCAGTCAATTACATCTGTTGTCACTTTACCCTTTTGGAGTCACCGAAACACTGGTGGACGCCAAGACCACCGAAAAATTTGCCTTTTACGGCGCGCCGGCAATGCGCCTGGCGTGGCAGGACGATAAAATTCTATTTGTTATTAGTAACGGTGATGATGAGGCCACGCAGCTAACTTATTTGACCCAGAAACAGCGTCTGGAAAACCCCAATATAGGCGAACATACCATTGATGAAGCGCCGAGCCTGACGGCATTAGAACAGTTAATACAGCAATGTTTTGCAGACTGGCCCGCCGATGTAGTTGAGCACAGTAACGCCATTTGGCTGCAGGAAGGACAAAGCGCGTTGTATCAAGCGCGATATGCTGGAATGTCTGACGATATCTGGTGGCTTGATGTCGCTAACTGCCAACGCCAGCATGTGCCAGTGCCCACAGAGAAAAGTGCTCAGCGCCTTCGTCATTCACTTGTCGGCGGCGTAATCAACCACTCGCAATTGGTTCTGGTGCTGGAAAGTTATCAGGGCAAGTCAAAGCAAAGCCACACATTGCTGCTGCAAACGACGCTCGACTCGCTTGATACCGACGATGCTATCGATACGGGCTCCTCTATCGATCATCGAGATATACGTAATAGTCACAGCGCCCTTCATGCTGGTGGCATCCCAGATCAAAACTGGAACAATTGGAGTTATGGTTTGGGGAGTCATAACCAATTGACGATGCTTGGCAGTACGAAAGAACAAACATTGTTTGTGCTATCGAACTCGCAAAAACCTTGCAGTGTTCGGCTGTATAGCCTCAGTCAGCGACAGTTGCATAGTTTTATGGTGGATGGCCATCACATTTGTAATGCAGCAGTGAGCAACGATGGGTATCTTGCGTTATCCCTTTATGCTTCCCCCAATCTAAAGCAAATGAATAAGGCCAATGTGGCCAATCGGATTTGGGTGGTAAACCCCGGGTTTTTAGCCGGCCTGGCTGATTAATTGGGGCAACATTTCCCATGTAAAAAAAGTATTGAAACCACTGCAATCTAGCAGTTGCAATGCTACTAGCAGTGGTTCGCTCGTTGATTATGGCCATGAATACCGCATTTTTACGACGGTTTGGTCAGTGCTAGTGGGAAGGGGTCTAGTGATTTTTTCAGTGGTGGAGCAAGCAAAAGCTGTTAACGCAGCAGTTGTTTGACTTGTGCGATATAACGTTCACTGACCGGTACTTTGCTGTTGCAGACTAGCGTTAAGTGGTACACGCCATCGCCGGCGACTTCCAGTGAACTGATTTGACTGATCCGCACTATGACGCTGCGGTGTACCCGCATAAATTCGCCAGGATTCAGGCGGTCGGCAAACTGGCTAATCGGAATACGATGCAGCACCATTCGTTGCGACAAATGTAATTCGACATAATTGCCTGCGGCGACCGCATATTGCAGATCGGCCACTTGCACCAATTCAATTTTCCCGACTGAACGCACATGGATTTGTTGTAAAAATGCCTGCTCTGCACTTTGTGATTCAACACTATCCAGCTGGTAGCTGCGGATGGCATCGGCATAAGCCAGTTGTTGTTGCAACGCCAGCATGGCTTCTACCCTTTGCACCATCTGAGAAAATCGTTCGTCATTAAATGGTTTTAATAGATAGTCCAGCGCATGCATTTCAAATGCATCGACAGCATAACTGTTGTAAGCCGTGATAAACACCACTAACGGCGGCTTGGCAAGATCGGCCAGTCGCCAAGCCAAACTAACACCATTTTCTACAGGCATTTGGACATCAAGCAGCACTACATCGACCTGTTGGCTTTGCACCAAAGCAAAAGCGGTGGCTGCTTGATCGCAACTGCCTACTAACTGCCAATGTGGATATTCTGCCAGCGCAAATTGCAGGTTGCTGCGCCCGAGCTTTTCATCATCAACAATCAGTACTTTTACCGGGATCAATGCGGTATCTCCGGTACTTGGAGTGGCAGGCTTAGCCTGGCATAAAAGCGCTGTTGCACCACTTGTGTCTGCAAGCTGGCGGCGCCGCGATAGAGCAACATCAGTCTGGCTTTGGTATTGGCTAACCCCAGGCCTAAACCCGGATTGACCGCGCCTTGTTCGTGAAAAGCATTACTGATGTTAAGTA
>JAHJNE010000502.1 GCA_018820995.1 Gammaproteobacteria bacterium
GACCATAAAGACGTGGTTGCCGAGTTTACGGATATCGTCGCCTTCTTCATCGTCATGTTCATCTTCGATATCGCCAACAATCTGCTCCAGAATATCTTCGATGGTAATCAGACCTGAAACACCGCCGTATTCATCGACCACTATCGCCATGTGGTAACGTTTCTGTCGAAACTCTTTCAGCAGCGCATCAACTCTTTTGCTTTCCGGAATAATCACCGCTGGACGCAGTAATTCGCGTAATGACCATTCCACATCAGGTTTCAGCGCATATTGCAGAATGTCTTTGACGATCAGAATACCTTCGATGTGGTCTTTGTCTTCGTTGACCACCGGATAACGACTGTGATTATTTTCCAGCAGGATCGGTAGGAACTCGGTCAGTGGCTGATCAATGTCGATCGTGGCCATCTGGGAGCGGGGCACCATAATATCGCGGGCGCGCATTTTGGAGACATCCAGTACACCTTGCAGCATACCTTTGGTGTCGGAATCAATCAGATTGCGCGAGTTTGCTTCGGCAATAATATCTTCCAGATCTGAGACTTGTTGTGGCTCTGCGGTAAAAATGGCTGCAATTCGTTCTAGCCATGATTTTGCGGCAGAACCGCGTCCCGAGTGTGGATTATCGTCACCCATAATAAAAAAATCAGCTCCGTTGCTTTAAATAAAATAAGGGTCGGCAAAACCCAGTTCTGCCAGAATTTGTACTTCTTCCGCTTCCATTTCAGAAGCGTCGTCATCATTTATATGGTCAAAGCCAAGTAAATGCAAGCTACCATGCACTACCATATGTGCCCAATGTGCATCCAGGCTTTTGTTTTGATCAAGCGCTTCTTGCGCCACGACACCGGCGCAGATCACTAAATCACCTAACAGCGGCAGTTCAATGCCAGGCGGGCATTGAAATGGAAAGCTTAATACATTGGTCGGTTTGTCTTTTTCCCGATAATCAAAATTCAGTTGCTGGCTTTCCGCTTCATCGACGATCCGCACTGTGACTTCAGCCTCAGCTTGAAAAGGCGACACTGCGGCGTTCAGCCAGTGCTGGATTTGAGCTTCAGTCGGTAAGTCGGCAGCGGTTGATGCCAATTGTAAGTCAAGAATGATGCTCATGGCGTTTCAGTATCCGCAGATTTTGTGACCGTTTTACCACGACTCGTGGATTTGACTGCAGCGACTTCTGGCACCGCACTGGCATTGGATTGCGCGGACAGAGCCTGCAATGCAGCTTCTTTTTCAGCTTGTTTTTTAGCGGCTGCCGCAGCTTCAAAAGCTTCGTAGGCGATCACGATTTTTTGCACCACCGGGTGGCGAACCACGTCTTTAGCGACAAAATAGTTAAAACTCAGCGCATCTACTTCGGACAACACATCAATCGCGTGTTTTAAGCCAGAATAAGTGCCACGCGGCAAATCGACCTGGGTTACATCACCGGTGATCACCGCTTTAGAATTAAAGCCAATCCGGGTTAAGAACATTTTCATCTGTTCAACCGTGGTATTTTGACTTTCATCCAGAATAATAAAGGCATCGCTTAAGGTGCGGCCGCGCATGTAAGCCAGCGGCGCGATTTCGATGGTGCCTTTTTCAAGATACTTTTCGACCTTGTCAAAACCCAGCATATCGAACAATGCATCATAAAGTGGGCGCAAATAAGGGTCGACTTTTTGGGCTAAATCACCTGGCAAAAAGCCAAGTTTTTCACCCGCTTCGACTGCTGGACGGGTCAGTACGATGCGACGCACCTGATTTTTTTCCAGCGCATCAACCGCACAAGCGACCGCTAAATAAGTTTTACCGGTACCGGCAGGACCAATCCCAAAAGTGACGTCGTGGCGTAAGATATTGGCCACATACCGGCTTTGGTTTGGATTGCGGCCTTTAATCATGCCTTTTTTGGTTTTGATACTGACTTCTTGTGCCTGCTCATCCACTTGAATCAAGGTCGCTGGATGGGCAATGCCGCTCATCGCCAGATGAACTTGTTCAGCTGTTAACGGCACCATTTTTCCGGCAGGATTCAGTGTTTCCGCATAAAGTCCTTCCACTAATTTCTGCACCAGTGGCAATTGTTCGGTGAGACCCAGCAGGCGGAATTTGTCATCCCGAAAACTCAGTTGAACGCGAAAATGCCGTTCAATCTGGCGGATGTGGTCATCAAAGGGTCCACATAACAGCGAAAGCCGTTGGTGGTCGGTGGGTTCAACTTTAAATTCGATACTGCTGATTGGATTGTCCAAGTGGCCTGTTCTCGTATATACCCTTCATCCTTGAAGATGCGGGGTTGTTAACTTCGCTCATTCGCTGGTGCGCCAGTCCGACCCAGTCACATAGACAGCTATGCTCCTGCGGTCTCATTCACTTGTCGTCTACCCGCAACTCCAATGATTTTGGGTATAAATTTAACTGAACTCAGGGCTGAAACGTTTGAACCCCAAGTGGATCCGCTTTTGGCTGGCGGGCCAGAATTTGTTGCGGTGAAACTTCCCGGCGTAAATCCATGTCTTTTTCGGTGCGAATAACTACGCCTTTCAAAGAGTTAGTGAATACGTCGGTGACTTTAATATCAACGAAGCCACCAATCATATCAGGGGTGCCTTCAAAATTCACCACCCGATTATTCTCAGTACGACCGGTCAATTCCATCAAGTCTTTCTTCGACGGACCTTCGACCAACACGCGTTGCTCGGTGCCCAGCATGCCGCGGGCAATTTGCAATGATTGTTGGTTGATGCGGTCTTGTAAAATATACAGCCGCTGCTTTTTCTCATCTTCAGTGACGTCGTCGGGCAAATCTGCCGCTGGCGTGCCAGGACGCGCGCTGTAGATAAAGCTAAAGCTCATGTCAAAACCAATATTGGCAATTAAATCCATGGTCTGGGCAAAATCTTCAGCGGTTTCACCAGGAAAGCCGATGATAAAGTCGGATGACATACTTAAATTCGGCCGGATTTTTTTCAGCTTGCGAATTTGTGCTTTGTACTCAAGCGCGGTGTGGTTACGCTTCATCAACGTCAGGATCCGGTCAGAACCAGATTGTACCGGCAAGTGCAGGTGATCAACCAGTTCCGGGATATCGCGATAGACTTCAATGATATCGTCAGTAAATTCAACAGGATGCGAAGTTGTATACCGAATACGATCAATACCGTCGATGGCGGCGACTAAACGTAATAATTCTGAGAAATGACAAATTTGGCCATCATGGGTCTCACCGCGATAAGCGTTGACGTTCTGACCTAATAAATTCACTTCCCGCACGCCTTGTTCGGCCAATTGGGCAATTTCTAATAACACGTCATCCAGTGGACGGCTGACTTCTTCACCGCGGGTGTAGGGCACCACGCAGAAAGTACAATATTTAGAACAGCCTTCCATGATGGAAACAAAGGCTGTTGGGCCGTCCGCTTTTGGCTCTGGCAGACGATCGAACTTTTCGATTTCAGGGAAAGAAACGTCAACCACCGGTGAACGGTCGCCTTTGACGGAGTTAATCATTTCCGGCAAACGGTGCAGGGTTTGTGGCCCAAAGATGATGTCGACATAAGGCGCGCGTTCGCGAATAGATGCGCCTTCTTGTGAGGCTACACAGCCACCCACGCCTATGATTAAATTCGGGTTTTTCTTTTTCAGTGGCCGCCAGCGGCCCAATTGATGAAACACCTTTTCCTGCGCTTTTTCGCGGATGGAACAAGTGTTGAGTAAAATGACGTCAGCGTCTTCAGCGTTTTCAGTCAGAGTAAAGCCATGAGTGGCATCCAACAAGTCGGCCATTTTTGATGAATCATATTCATTCATCTGGCAGCCCCAGGTTTTTATGTGCAGCTTTTTGCTCATGGTAATTTCTAGCCTGTATAAAGTCGTCAACTACAAAAGGGCTGGCATTTTACCCGAGCCATAGCTGAAGTGCTATAGCAAGTGTGGTTTTAACCGCAGTGCGCACTGTATTGCAGTGGCAGAATTTGTCACCAAAC
>JAHJNE010000503.1 GCA_018820995.1 Gammaproteobacteria bacterium
CAATTCCAGCAGAACTACTGGCAAAAATTATGAAGTCACGTAGCTTTAACCAAGGTTTTGATACCCTTGAGTATTTAGCTGCAGCACTGGTCGACATGGAATGGCATGCCTTACCAGCCGATGCGCCATTGCAAGATGTTGAGAAATTTGAAGCCGCTGCGCTGAAAAAGCATGGTGTTGATATTGCGGCGGTACCACCGCGCTACAAATCAACCTACTTCAGCCACTCGATTGGTGGTGGTTATTCAGCTGGGTATTACGCATACATGTGGTCTGAAATTCTGGCAGCTGACGCCTTTGCTTACGTGCAATCGCAAGGTGGCCTGAAATTAGAAAACGGCCAGAATTACCGCAAACATATTCTGTCTGTCGGCAATACCCTGCCGCCAATGGAAGCCTATAAAAACTTCCGTGGTCAGGAACCGACAACAGATGCACTGCTGATCCGTCGTGGTTTAAAACCAGCGGTGAACTAATAAAGTATATTGATAAATAGCGAACAGCCGGGTCATTACCCGGCTTTTTTATCGCTAAAAATAACAGACTTTTTACTTGCCTGGCACGATTAACTGTTACGTAGTTCAGGCAATAAATGCAGTTTAATGCAATGTTTCATCACACAAAATCCTCCTTTAATCACTTAGTCACATCGTGCTGCCCACTGATACCACAACCCTTTTCCGCTTGGCTTGTTCCGGCACAATATGCCTGTGACCAAGGGGGTCACTGCAGAAAGAGGCACTGATGATGAAAGCTAAACTGATTTTAATCGCAACAGCAATCGTCGGATGTGGTGGCGTACAAGCTGACAACGCAACTCTCGAATTTAGTCCAGAAGTTTATTCGGCGTTAGTGTCTGTCTGTGCAAAAACCCATCAGGATGATCGTTTGGGTCTATATAGAACTCTGAAAGTAAACCGGATTGAAGTGAAAACTGCGGTTGACCAGGTGGTGTGTAACGGCCTACCGCTCGCGGCATTTGCCAGAGCAGAACAAGCGCACCGCGTGGCTAAATTTTTGGCACCTTACGAACGACGTGACAGTGGTTCTGTCGATATTAAAGATATTACGGCGGCAAATTAACAGCTCAAGTCAGGTATTGAGATATCGCTATTTGTCACCATCGCCAACATAAGTATTCGGCATGATTGGCTCCTGCCCTGGACCCGCCTGCTCATGCCGGGACTTAGTTGGCAAACCGTCCTTCGTTGGACAATACCGAAAGTAACATTCGGCTACAACGGCAAAATGCCCTTCCCTGGACCCGCCGTTGCACGCTGTTGTATGTTCGGTAGCTTGTTCTTCGATGGATTTTAAAGCAGTGAAATGTGCAACATCGTCGGCATCATCCTTCCCTGGACCGGACGCTACAGTTGTTGTCAGTCGCTGTTTGTTACACCCGTCCATCCCTGGACACCGCAGTACCGACCTATTCGGCATTTTGACAGAGCGCCCTTCCCTGGACCCGCTGCCACATGCTGGTATAAGTTGTAATACCGTCCATTTCTGGACATCAAAAAGCCAGCATTTTATGCTGGCTTTTTCTTTAGCTGCTCCTAGTTTCCGACCCATATCGTGAGTTTTCGTGCCATTGCAATCTTTTATAGCGATGACATAACGCATTGGTTAAAAAAAATCTTCTGCATCTTCGTTCGGTGGTGATCGACTTCGCTCTATTTAAATTACTTGTCAGTACTTAATCTGAATCAACATTGGAAGGAGAAATGATAATTTCTTGAATCAATTCATTCGTCGGAGAATTAAAATTGACGATAAAATAAACATCATTACTAGCAAGGTTTTTTAAAGCATCTTTACCAAAAAAAACTAAAACCATGCCTCTAAGTGTTTTGGTATCAACATTTTGAAAATCACGCACTGCCTCTTGATGAACACTAAAATCCACAATAACCCCAGAGCCATTGAGATCTTTAGAGGCTTTAAATCCGACAAAGGATGAATTTAATTCAAGATTTGAGTTATTTAAATTATCTGCAACTTGCTGAGCGATATCATCATTACTTTGCACATTCATCATGACTGCAAATGCTAATGCAGAAAATAAAACAACAAAACAAGTCGATAAACCAAACACTTTCCAACTGGATTCAAATTCGAAATTTTCAGATGCGATGATTTCATCTTTAGTTAAGTAGTTGTTTTTTAGCAACAAAACGACTGGAATAAAATACAAAAGCGTAATTGAATTATTCGGCATTTTTTCCGGTAAAAAAGGCAGTCCTATCAACAAAATAAAACTAAACAAAAGGCTAATATAAAATGCTTTTTTAGCCAGCTCACTTTTGCCGATAGCCTCAAACCCTTTTTTTAAAAAGTATGCTGCAGCAAACGGGCCGCCAAAAAAAGTGGCTAACTGGATTTGTCGAGGTGAATAGATGCTTCTCATGTTCTTCCTTGAAATGGTAACAGTACTGTTTGTTGCAACGTCGCTATGAGTGATTACGTAACTACCAGTGATAACGCCAAAGTGGCAAAGTTATAGCCAGCTAAAATAAGCGACCAAGCCGCAAAAAATCAACCTTAACCTATTCTTAGTTAACAGATGACTGCATGAAACGGCAAACTATTAGCAATCATGGCTGATTCTTCACAATCTAAACCCTAGGACCCATCTAGTTTTGACAGAAACCTTCAATTTACGAAGGCTTTACTTTCGCTTTGAAACATGAAGAACTGCCTTTTTCCGATGGCTGTCCTTGCCTATTTCCGACTCCCTGTTTCCGATGCCTATCCTCAACGTTTAACAGTGTTTCAGAGTTTCAGAGTTTCAGAGTTTCAGAGTTTCTGGCAACAACCTGTACCTAAAATTACATTATATTAATCTTTTTTGACAAATTAACTCAAAAATATTGACGCATTGTTTAGTTTAGAATTTAATCATATAGCACTGAAATGTACGACATAACTACAATAAAATAAGATAAAAGGTAGCATAATGAATAAATCTAACTATTTGATCGCCACTTTACTCCTATCAGGCTTATTCAGTACTCAGGCATTGGCGGATGGTGTTCGTGCAAGTCTGGCGCTGAGCAAAACAAATTACACATCTGCAGAAGATGTGATGGTGCAAGTAACGCTGACCAACGAAGAAGCGGTACCAGTCAAAGTATTAAAATGGTATACCCCGGCGGATGGCGTGGAAGAAGCGTTATTTAAAGTCAGTATCAATGGTGCAAATATCGATTATTTAGGCGCTCACTACAAAAGACCCGGCGCAAAAACAGCTGATTACATTAAGTTAAAAAGTGGCGAAAGTGTCTCTTACCAGGTTGAGCTGTCGTCTATTTATGATTTAACGCAAACGGGCGTTTATGAAATCAGTTACCAAGCCGAATCGATCAGTTTATTTAGCGTCAATCCTGGCCAAGATAAAAAGTTAGCGCGACTAGGGATTGAAGGGATCACTTCAGCTCCCGTCAGTTTTTACTTAGAAGCCAAAAAAGGAACTGTCGTCGGCACTGCCAAACCGACTGATCCAGGCACGTCAGTTGGCGGCGTGACTTTCACCGGCCGCTGCAGTAACACGCAGCAAACGTCAGTTTTAGCTGGGTTAGCTGCGGCACAATCGATGTCGGAAAATGCCAAAACCTATTTGAACACTTATTCATCTCCAAGTGTTTCAGTTCGTTATAACACCTGGTTCGGCAATTACGATAGCAACCGTTGGAATACGGTGAAGGCCAACTTTAATAATATTGGCACGACACTAGACACCAAAAGTTTAACTTTTGACTGCGCCTGTAAAAAATCATACTACGCCTATGTCTATCCAACACAGCCATACAAAATTTACCTATGCAACGCATTTTGGACCGCCCCAACCTCAGGGACGGATTCAAAAGGTGGCACTATTGTGCATGAAACGAGTCATTTTAATATTGTCGCAGGTACTGACGACTTAGCTTACGGGCAGTCGGCCGCTAAAGCTTTAGCTATCAGTAATCCAGCCGGTGCAATTCAAAATGCCGACAGCCATGAATATTTTGCTGAAAATACTCCTGCGCAGAATTAACCACGGCGCAGCAAAAAACAGCTAATTGATTGTTTTTACAAAATAACGTTTTGCCTCAGGGGTCATCAATTCAACCGAATTGATGACCATTTTTTATGACCTGTTTATGTACCGACTAACCGATAGATTGACCGTGATTTTCACATCAGCTGATCAAATGGTGTATTTTTGCAGCCTACTCAAGGCTCCCTTGGCAAGCTTCCAATCACCCCGCCAGCAATCACTACATTTATTTTTGTTAAGGCTATAACGCAGTGAGATAACGTGGCGGCTGATTGTTTGCAATCATCAACACCGCGTCAAAGGTTTGAGACAATACGGCTTGTTGTTCAATGCGTCCCCATTCTTTATAAACAGTTGCTTGGTGTAGCCAATCATCACCACTGCCGCTTTGATTTTGTTTTGGCAACGCTAGAAAGCTTACCGGATATTTTAACGGCATAAAGAGACTTTCCAGTGATCCCGCCCGATGTGCTGTCACGGTGGTAATTGATCGATCATTGTCTGCTTGCGAACCACTGAGCATAAACAAGCCAATGCTATACAACTCATCACGCCATTGTTGATGTAAATGCATTCCCATCACTTTCTCTTGATTATCTCGGAGTTTTTGCCATGGATAGTCTTCTGAAATATGAACGTTGTGAGCCCAGATCAACATTTTTTCTGTAGGAAGCAGCGTTTGTAATAATCCGCTGACGTTTGCTGCCATACCGACATCGCGCGCACCAATTTTACTTTCCACTTTATTTGCTTCTGCGAGTTGCAGATCTAACGCTTGACGGTACGACTGTAATTGCAAATAGGCCAACTGTGCCACGATGGAGGTTTGGCCATCGAGTAACGGGATCAGCTGTTGCAGTTGTAACTGAAGTTGGGGGTGACTTTGTTTGATTTTCTCACACGCGATTTGATTGTTTTTGAAGCAAGCCGTGCCGTAAAGGTTCACCTGATGCACAGCGAGTGCAACCGAAATCACCTGTTGGCGTTGCTCAGCCGTGAGCATGGGTAAAGCTTGTTGGAAAAATGATTCAATCGATGCTTGGTTTTCGTTGCCACTTATTTGCACATCAAAACCAACCAAGCGTAACGGCTGAGACGATTTCTGCGTTTGCAGAATATAGCGAAACAGTTCTAAGACTTCCTCGGTTTGCCACACGCCGAACACGCAAGAAACGATTAGAAAATCTGCCGTTGTCTGCGGCTGTTGTTCTAAACCGCGACTGCAGGCAAATAATGAACTTTCAAAGGCAATCACATTAAAGCCATGCTGTTGATGCAAGTATTTAATCAGGCGTGTTTTCAGTTGACTCATCGAACCTGAGCCGTGACTGCTTTCACCAAGCTGCACCACTCTTGCCCGGCCAATAGCATTGGCAATAGGAACAAGATCAGAAAAGTTACTGTCCAGCGTCAACGATTCAATTGCCACGGCATTCGCTTGAACCCAAAGTTCTGCGCTTGATGATGCGCTTTGGCTGCCCGGAGCTCCCGCGGGTGATGACGAACCTCCGCCACAAGCTTGTATCGCTAACATGGCCAACACATATAAAACGAGCTGCCATGAATAAACAAATACCGATGTGTTCTCCATTTTGCTTCTTGCAGTCATCGCTCACTCCTTTCTGATCATCAATGCTGATTCGCTGTTGGCTGTAAACCAGATGCGTACGCAATTTCTGGGCGCGCTTGGTCACTCGCGAACAAGCCTATGCTGCTTCAGAGTTTGAACCAAACGGCAGGAGCATCGCAATAGAGTGCTTGCTTTTCATACAAATCAATACAAATTTTAGATAACAAAATCGCTCAATTTCATTTAACGCTTACGATGTCTACGAGAGAAATGCCAACACTTGGTGCCTTACCAAAGCCCGCGGTGACATTGGATGCGCCTATAGAAAAGCTAAAGCAGCTGCAAAAGAACAACATGGGTCGAATTGTTTGCAATCGACCATCAATAACAATTTTTCAGAAAATAACTTGATGTTTTTCTGCTAACGCACCGTGCGCATTTATCATTTCAATCAACTTAAAGACCGCCGTTACGTCCCAAAGACACAACATTCGGCCAAATTAAGGTAAAATCAGCACCACCGCCCAATTGGCTGTGAACGCTGAAACTGATCCCAAGTCGCTGACATAATTTGCTACTAATGGCCAACCCCAAACCATGGTGAGCCTGATGATCATTGATGCTATTTCGAGCCCGAAAACGAGGCGTAAATAGATGAGGTAAATCATCGGGATGTATACCACAACCGTTGTCTAGCACTTGCAATTGATAGCCTTGGGCTTGAGCCGATATGTTTACTTGCACCCAACCTCCTTGGGCAGTATGACGAATCGCATTGTCCAGCAGGTTCACGATGATTCGCTCCAACTTTCCGATATCGGTCGATATGATGCAGTGTTCTTCCGGACAATCTAGTTGCAGCTGAATTTGTTTTACTTCGGCGAGAGCTTTATAACTGGCAGCAATATCATGCAGCAGCTCATTCAAACAGACCGTTTCCACTTGCAATGGAACTTCTGTCGCCTCCAGCAGCGCTAATTCGAAAATTTGTTCAACGAGTCGTTGCAACTGTCGGCTACGAGCGAGCGCTAAATTGACGACCGCAAGATCAGATCTGTCGGCTTGCTCACTGAGTTGTTCTAGTTGACCATGCAAGGCCATCAAGGGTGTTCGTAAGTCGTGACTTAAATCTGCAAATAACATTTTACGTTGTTGCTCTAGTTGCTGTAATTGCTGCATTTGCTGTGAAATTTGGTGCATACAACCAGAAAAATCACGGTACAACTGGCGTATTTCGTCGGTGGAATTGTGGAGCGCTAATCCGGAGAATCGATCTTCTATCACCGGCGGAACCAAGAAGTTTTCAGCCATCACTAAACGGATATCTTGTTGTAAAATGCGTAACGGTTTGGTGATATACCCAAACAAGATCAAAAGACTCAGCAACAAAAATAAACCACTTAAGATGAAAATAAGCCCAATTTGCTGGCTTTTCCAAGTGGCCAGCAGTGGCTGTTTTAGTGCCTGTGCTTGTTGACTGCCGATCACCACATACAAAAAACCCTTTAACACCCCTTCATTGATAATCGGCGCCACTGAAAATATCTGTTGCTGATCCTCGCTACGGGGATCGTCCGCCAATTGTGGGAGGAAGGTCGGGGTTTTGATCAAGGTTAAAATCGGTTCCAACCTGACATGCCGGCGCTTTAGCGCATCAACAGGGCCACTATAAGTTAAAACCCCACCATCGGCGCCGAGTAAATAGAACTCAAAATTGGGTCCTAGCACCATGAGAGAGCGCATCGCATTGGCCAGAGCAGCATGGTCAACACGACCGTTTTTTAGCATCGGATTATCCGCCACTACATACGAAGCTAAACCTAAGTGTAACTTTTGCTCCGCTTGCTGACGGGCTGTGGTTTCGACATAGTCTGACCAACATAAAATGCCAGACAACAACACCGTAAAACCCAAGGTAAATACCAAAGCCAGTCGACCATAGAGGCTAGGGACAAAACGAAAAAGGTTCACAATACCGATTCTGGATTAAAGCGATAACCAACGCCCCAGACCGTTTCGACAATTTTTGGTTGATTGGGATTTTTCTCAATCTTACTGCGCAATCGATTAATGTGAGAGTTCACCGTGTGCTCATAACCACTGTGTTGATATCCCCAAACAGAGGACAGCAATTGGCTGCGCGAAAAAACACGTCGCGGCTGTTGGACCAAAAATTCTAGTAAATCGAACTCAGTCGCTGTTAAGTCTAACGTTGCACCTTTTAACGTGACCCGATGCTGCGGTTTGTCGATCACTAAGGCTCCAAATTGCAGTAATTCTGACGGCGGATGGGATCGAGCATCCGCCAAGAGTTGTACCCGACGTAATAACGAACGGACTCTCGCCTGAAACTCTCTGACGCTAAATGGCTTAATCATGTAATCATCGGCACCCAGCTCTAACCCGACTACACGATCTGTCTCAGAGTGACGTGCTGAAACCATTAAAATCGCTATTTCTGGTGCAATTTCTTTGACCAGCCGGCACAAATCGAGGCCATCGCCATCGGGTAACGAGAGGTCAAGCGTGACCAAAGCAAACTGAAACTGCTCAACATAACGTCGCGCTTGGGCACAGTTTGCAGCGTGCAATACTTCAAGCCCAGCCTGTTTTAAACTTTGAATTAATAAAGTGGCAATATCTTCATCGTCTTCTACCACCAAAACCATAATTTTATTCAGCATCAAGCCCCCAAGCTGGGGGCTATCCCCCAATTATTTAGTTCTCATAATCCGAATTTTCAGCATCGGATTGTCAAAACGGTGCGCTTCCAGCAAGGCAGAGCTGCTGAGCCCGTCTTGTTGACTCACCACACCACTGTGCATTCTTACCTGATTGACATCGTCTCGCTGGCTATTAAAACCTTCACCACCAGCAGCAGGACCAGGCACGCTAGCGGCGCTTTCAGAGTTTCCCTCTGTTCCTGCGTCATATACCGGTGTATCGAAGATCCGAGCACTATTTACAGCTAAAGTGCGCAAATCGAAACCAGTAAGACCGGAGAAGGCGTCATTAGTGTTCACAGGCATGCCTAGCACACTGAGATAGTTGACCATTTCAGTTGTTTCTATGGTCATTTTTGCTGAAGTGCCTGGTAATAACATGCCACTGAGGCTAGCTTTAGCCGTCACTTGACTATCACCAAGAATGGCGCTGTTATCACCCGCTTCAGCCAAACGCTCCAGCGCAACCGATGCCGGTTGACCTACTGTCCATAACCGGCCAGATGTTTGTAACACTGCGGCCACTGGCGAAATAGGTTGGGCCTGGGTCAGATTTGTGACTTCAATTTCAAATTGATAGGTAACAACTGGCGTTGGTGGCGGAGGAGTTGCTGGCGTCGTCGCAACCGAATGACCGTCACCACAAGCGGCCAAGGTTAATGCCAGCAAACCGCTGCAACAGTAACGAGTTTTGTGCGATAAATTGTTCATGCACGGCCCCTTATTTCACAGTCACAGTTAAACGGGCGACCGGGTTTAACCAGCGATGCACACGGTTGTCTAAATCGCTTTTACCGCCACTTAAATTGTCATCGCCCAAACTGCCTCGATGAATATGCACAGTTGTGTTTAGTTCTTCTAACGTAACGCCCGTCCCACCGCTGCCGGCATTTCCGCCCGGAGCTGCTGGAATCCCGGGTATATTAGGCGCACCACTCCCTTCAACAACCAACTCATTGTTGGCTTCGGTACCCGCATCATAGGCATTGAGCATGACTGTATAAGTGCCTTTTTCAGTCGGGATCGGCCAACTGTTTAAGCCCACAAAACCATCATTTGTTGGCAATAGCATGGCAGTCACAGACAAGTAATTATTACTGCCCGTTGTCGTCAACATTGCACTCACTTCGGCGCCTGGTGCTAGTAAGCCATTGGCTGGATTCACTAAAGAATTACCAGCCACTGCGCTAATTATCGAGGTAAGTTCTGCAATATCGCCGCCTTCTGCCATTTTTTGCAAGGCTGGAGTTGCGGTAGAGCCTGCTTGAAATAATCGACTATCAGCAGGATGAGCCGCTACAAGCAAAGGCGTAAAATGCAAACCATAAGTTAGATTGGTCACCTTGATTTCTAAATCTGCAGCCACAGCAACATTTGCCAGTAACAAGGTGGTTAAACATAAAGTTTTCTTTAGCATGACAGGGAACTCCATTGAGGTTGAATCAAGTTTCAATCTCAAGTATCAAAGCCAAACATCCTCTCCATATCACCGACTTCTCACAAATTCATCACAATTTTTTGTAAGTCTATCCTCCAATCATTTTTCATTGAATCGAATTGAATCGATTCGTCCGATTAGTTTTTTTGGGGGGAGTTCGATCACCTCAATTAGCAGACTTGTACACCGCAAAGTGAGGACAGCCATCGCCTTTTGGCAGCAGCGCAAAGTTGGCGTGGTATTTTCCGGATTAACTGTGACTTTGCCCACACGGGCTACCACGACGCCATTGTGTTTCCCAGCCAAGCCAATGCCGCGCATTTGCATCGATTTTATGGCAATACCCTGGTTGACCAAAATAGTGATTTAACCTCGCTGTTTACGACAGGAGAATCTAGCTGTCAGGGCAATACGCTCAACCGGTCAGCTTATTGGGTACCTGCATTATTGGCTCCGGCTTATGATCCAAACACCGCAACGCGGTTACCTGATGCACAGGGTGAACCTGCTTGGAAAAACGTGCCAGCCGTGGTTGGCAATGATGAAGAAGCGCATGAAATATTCTACGACTCGGCGGGTGTTAACAATTTAGAGTCGATTCAGCCGATCCCGTTGGGTTTGATAATGATTACCGGTAACTCGATGGGGCAACCTGGCAACGCACAAGATACCTCGATGGTGCGCTGGCATTGTCAGTCTTGGCAGTCAGACGACGCAAGCAACCCGCGCTGGAGCAGCAGTATTCCTGAGTGCTTAGCTCCGGACCGACTGAGAATGGATATATTTTTCCCCAGCTGTTGGAATGGCGTAGATTTAGTTTCTTTTGATCATAAAAGCCGCATGGCCTACCCAGTGAATAATGGCAACCCAAATGGAACCGCCTGTCCAGCGAGTCATCCAGTGCCAATTATCCGAGTCAGCTTCCACTACGCTTTTGGAGTCAAGCCAGAAGCCTATGATTCACATACCAAAAGTAGTCGCGGCTGGCGTTTTTCCTCAAACAGAACCAGCGATTATCAATAAAGGTTTGGGCCACTAACGAGTGTCATGATAGGTCATCCGGCGCTGCACGGATGACCCTAAATCCTAAGATGCCCATCTAAGTTGAGTGGGACATGAGTCGGTTGTTCGATAGATGAAATGGTATGAGGTCGAATAGAGGCACATTAAGAACCATCATTGCGCCAGCACAACCTTATTACGACCGGTAGCTTTTGCCTGATACAAAGCTTTATCAGCACGCCCAATAAACTCTTCCCGGCTCTCCTTGCGCATTTCCGCCACGCCAATACTGACGGTTATATTAATACCCGAAGGTCCAGGCGCTTGCTCGATAGCAATCCGAAGTTTTTCGGCCAGGGTAGCCGCACTTATAATATCAGTATTAGGACATACCAGAATAAACTCCTCACCTCCCCAACGGGCTAGAATATCGAGCTCCCGAATGTTTTGTTCCAATAGCCTTGCAAAAAAAACTAGCACCTCATCCCCCATATTATGGCCGAAGCGGTCATTCACTTGCTTAAAATGGTCAATATCAATAAACATCAACGATAACGTCAGTAACTGATGCTGATTCGAGTTGCGGGCCAAAATATCATTCATTCCGGCTCGATTAAGCACTCCGGTTAACGGATCTTTATTAATTATTTTTTCCAGCCTATGCTGTTTTACATTCAGTAAATCGTTTACCGCTTCAAGCTCTTGCTGACGTCTTGCTGCCTGACGTAACTCCCAGCGTATGCTGTAGATCACATGAATAAACAACACGAGTCCAAAAAATCCCCAAATTGACAGAATGAGCAAATAGAGTTTTTGATCGCTAATGTACTTGCCAACAATTTCGATTTTTTCTAATTCGATCACATAGTCGCCAGGCTGTATTGAACTCCCAGTGGCGACTTCAAACGTCAGCACATTGTGAAACTCAGGCCCGATATCATGAATCGGTATTTTATTTTCAGCTAACCACCAGGTAGGTACTTGAAAATTCTTCAGTGGAATGACCGCCGGATAAGGAGTTGAATCACCGTAATATTCCACATTGTTAAACTTTAATGTATCGATATCTCCAGCAGTAGAATAACGCGGGTCATAGTTTTTGTTTTGGACTCGTAAGCCTAACTCTGGGTGGTCTTGGTACTTCGCCCATACGATTACTTGACTGTAATCTTTTAAATCAAGTCCCTGCAATCCACCATTCGATAGATCAAAATTTATCTCACAAAAAGGCCAAGCATACGAGAAGTCTTTAATCGTGCAGTGGAGCAATAATTTGCCGTTCGAGGTTTCCAATCTCGCTATTGAACTTCCTCCTGATCCCGCATCACTAATTGCATTCACTGAATAAGCGCTTTGATGATTTAAAGTAATAGATTTTGTAAAATCCATGTTTTGAATCAATAAAGCAGACACTGTAAATAACAATAACATTGCAACAACAAGGGCCTTGATTTGCTCTCTTTGAACATTGTTCATGTGCAATGACCTCTAATTTATTGAAATAATTAACATTATTTTAAAAGATTGGAATAATTAAATGATAGCAAACAAGAGCCAGAAAGCTATCATACGTATTGTCTTTAGGATTTGAAGACCTGATTCATTCGCTATCTAATTGATTTTTTTTATCATTGAATTCGGGCCTAAATAGCTGTTCCAAATAGTAGATCACCAAAAGAAGGGAAATCAATGCGGTTTGCGCGATCAGATCGGTCGCCAAACAGAACAACCACACAAACGCATTGAGTATGAACAAAATAGCATTTTCCTACGGCGCTGAAACCCGTCGCTTGCGCAAAATTGGATTCCTTGTAATTCCTTGGGCAACCACCGAATTCTTGCACTTAAAAAAAGGACAGCCACTTTTTTAATTGGTGGCTGTCCTGAACTAATCGCTGAATGAATCGTTTCTTTGTTCGATGCCTATAACGTATTGCAGCGGTTGATATCTGAGTCAAGTGCCTTGCATCTTGATGCGATGCTAGGGTTGCGCCTCTGAGTTTAGGGGAATGCTGGCATAATCTACCGGCACCCAAATATATTTCCCATTCAGATCACGAAGACGGCCGATGCCTGGGAACGCAAAATGCGCCCCGCCAATGAGGTATCCTTCTTTGGCGGCGGTGGCAAAATTGATCTGACGTAATTTCGTGCCTTTTGCAGCATCCGGCTCACCCGGAGGAATCACATCAACCATCTCTAACTGCACTTTATCGTGCACCACAAAATCCCCCCAAAACAACATTTTCTTCCCTTTGCTTTCAACAGCATAAAAACTATGTCCAGCCGTGTGACCATAACTGGAAATAGCACGAAATCCAGGGAAAAATTCGGTATCGCCGGCAAAGCCATGATATTTTTTGGCATCCATATAAGGACGTAATTTTGCAATACTCGCCTGTGAACCTTTGTTGCCGGTAGCTGCTCGTTTTTCTAACTGAGCCAGTTCCAAAGTATCGATATGCACCATGGCATTGGGGAACAAACGGACGCCAGCTTCTGACAAGCCGCCAATATGATCAGGATGCATATGGGTAATGAAGATATCGTCAACCTGTTCCGGACGGTACCCGGCGGCTTTTAAATTGGTAAATAGCTGTCCATAGCTTGGAGTTGCGCCTTTGCCGCCGGTATCAATGAGGATCAGTTTATCTGTGGTATTGATCAGAAAACCTATGGTCGAAAAATCAAATTCGGCTTGCAGCTGGGTCTGACTCATTAAAGACTTTATTTGTGTACCAGTGACATTAGGAAAAAGGTCCTTCATCGCGCTTGGCCAGGTAGAGTTCTCATCGAGTAATGCGGTAATTTCGATATCTCCCAGCATCATGCGGTAATAAGCTGGCGCTTGGGTTTTAACCATCGGCGCCGCGGCAAAAACCGTTACCGGACTCAAAGTACCAGCAAGCACAGCCATAGTGATTGCACTTGCTCGCAGCAGATTTTTTATAGTTTGTTTGTTCATACATTTATCCGTTGGATCGAATGATTGGAAAAGGTCGTTCACAGGTTCAACACGGCTATTGTGGCCCTGCTTACAAGTATTGAGATATCAACAGACCGACACTTCCACTGATAACTTTCACCCATCAGTCATAATGTGTTTTCTGATGGCAGTCTTAGTATCCGTTCACATTCATTCACCGGCTTGGATTTCCGTTGCAATCCAGGGACACTCATCTAATTCAAAATCCCAGAACACCCATCTAATTCTTGCCGATATCATTCGTGGTAAACATGAAGAACTGTTGTTCCTTTTTCCGCTGCCTGTCCTAGATTTTTGAAAGCAAAATGCCACAAAGGAAATTAAACCTTTGAACAAAATTTAATCTGCGTTCTGGATGTTGAGTGCAAGCCGCATCAAGCGGCGTGCGAACTCATGTCATGTAACCACTCTTTTGGCGTTTGGCCAAACCGGCTTCGAAAGACCCGGTGAAAGGCCGCCACACTTTGGTAGCCGACCGCTGGTGCCACTTGTTTTAATGACTCACCGGCCAGGAGTTGTTTGCGGGCTAGTGTTAGCCGCCACTGCGTCAGATATTCATTCGGCGTACAACCCACCACTTTTCGGAAATGTTCAGCGAATCTGGCGCGGGACATACCGGCTTCCTGCGCCATTTGTTCCAGATCCCAATCCAGTTGCGGTTGTTTATGCAGGGCGTTAAACACCAACGCCAACTTCCGATCAGCCAATCCGGCCATTAGTCCGGAAGCCGGCGGATCCTCGCTCAAAATATGTCGCAGCAACAAAATCAGCAG
>JAHJNE010000504.1 GCA_018820995.1 Gammaproteobacteria bacterium
GGTTGTCTGGGCTTTGCGGTCTTGTGGGTCGCCCCACCCACAGCTTTGATCAAAAATCACTGACAAAATTCCACTGCAGTTTTAACCACAGAGTGCGGCCAGGTTCGTTCACCCGTAGCGTTTGTTCAAAACCCGGAATTGCGCCGCCCATGCCGTTGCCGCCGGCGCGGCTGACGAACTCGGCGTAGTTTTTGTCCAGCAGGTTATCGGCACCGCCGGTCAGCAACAATGCCGGCGTGATTTGCCAATTTGCATTCAGCGCTAGAATGGCAAATCCCGCGCTTGGGCCTAAATCCTTGCCGACAATATTGCCTTCACCCAGCGCCACCCGATGTTGTGGCCCAACGAATCGAACCAATGACCCAACCGACCATTGTTGCCGGGCATAACTCAGCCCTAACTTCAGCTCAACCGGCGACAGCTGTGGCAGCGGAGTATCGTTGGTTTTGTTGTCACCTTTGGTGTAAGCCAGGGTGGTTTCGGTGCGCCAATGCGCGTCCAGTTGCTGCTGAAAACCAAATTCCGCCCCATAACTTCTGGCATCAATGTTTCGCACCAGACCATTGGTTTTCATTTTGTAGTCCACCAGAATAAAATCATCGATGTCGTTGAAAAATGCCGACACTGACCACTCACGCTGCTGATCTTTATACAAATATCCGGTATCGAGCTGTCGGGTTTTCTCCGCTTGTAACTGGAAAAACGCCGATGGCGTACCAACCCCTTCTTTGGCAATCAATTCCCAGTAATCCGGGAAACGGGCCGTACTACCAAGGCCGAGATACCAGCTGGCCGGTTGGGTAGTGAGCTTTTGTTCAAATCTGGCAAAACCACTGTGCAGATTGTCTTTGCGCTCGGCGCCCGCCGTTGGATTTGGCATTGAGCCCATCATGCCGCTACTGATCCGAAGCCGCTCGTCATCCGCCTGCCAGCGGTCAATCCGATAACCGCTGACCATTTTTTGCGTCGGTGCAAACTGATGCCGCCACTCTGCAAACAAGCCGGTCTGCGCAATCGCGGCATCATCCAGCCAATTGCTGTAGACCGCTGATTTGGGCGCTGAACGTGAACTATGACTGCTGTCCTGGGTATCAAGGCCAAGCGTCCATTCATCTTGTAAGCTTGTGGCAAGCTGTGCAGAGATACGACCGCCCGAGGTTTGCCGCCGCAAATTGGCGTAACCCATCATGCCAGGTTGACGCAAAGTCTGGTCATCCATCACATGATCAACATCATTGTCGAACCAATGAAATTTCAAGGTTGTGAGCCAAGGCGTCAGATCCGATGTTTCACCACGCAGGTTGACGCTTTCCCGTAAAAAGCGGGTGCCATCCATGCCCCGATCGGCATACGCGGCTTCACCATCGCTGCGGCTTAGCGCCAACTCTACCTTGCTGTTTTCATCTGGCGTCCAGCCCAGTGCCACATTTCCGCTATAACGCTGGTAGGAGGAATGCACTGTAACACCATCACCATCGCGATAATTATCGGCGGTAGAATGGCTGCCGCTGAGGATGACATAACCATCTGGCTGACCCAGTTGTAAATCAATCAGCTCATCATGCCGGCCAAAACTGGCTGCGGTGGCGCTACTGTGTAACCGAAAGCCAGGTTGCGCAAAACGTTCGGAACGACGTTCAAATAAAATCACTGCCGCCGAATGCCCGGCACCATGCGCCACCGACTGCGGGCCTTTGATCACGGTCATATTGTCGTGTAATTCCGGGTAAATATAAGCCGTCGGCGCATCCATCCGGAAATTACAGCCCCCCAATATATTTTCACCATCAACTAAAATCCCCAGCCGCGAGCCTGCCATGCCACGAAACAACGCATCACCATCAGCCCCGCCTTTGCGGGTTACGGCAAAACCAGGAATGGTTTTTAAATAATCAGCGCCATCATGCGCCGGTAATGGCTGTCGTGGTGCTTTTGGGTCCATTTGTAATTGCCCGGGCGTGCTGAGCACCACTCCGGTGACTTGCACCCGCTCGATGCTGCCTTTTTCGGCCGTATCTTTTTCAGCCGTATCTTCTGCCGCATTTGGCGACGATGGGTTGGTCAGTGTGGGTTGAGCCGTAGCAGTGTTGCGACCTGTTTTGATCGTATCGGCACTGGAATTAGTGTGTAGGTCAATATTCACGTCCGTGTTGGCCATCGCAGGAACATGGGCCAGCAGTAGTGCCAGCGTCAGTGGGTGTAAGCTGAATTTCATCGGGACCTTCTTTGCCATCTGCAGCAGAAAACTATCTGTGAATTATGCTTAAGCTGCTCATGTTAAAAGAAAAGGTGCAGAAATTAACTGTGACAAATTGTCGCACTCACCTGACAGAACGCTGGAAAAACTCTGGCCAAGCTCTGGCTATTTTGAGTACAAAACATATTGCTGAACATATCAAAGCTGTCGCTACACAACGTTTAGCACCAATCAACTTGAAAGAAATTCATCTAGCTTATCGAAAAAATTCATTCAAATATGGATGGCCAGCCATCCAAACATCTGTATACTTAGCCGTATTAAGTTTACAGGTGAAAAGATCATGGCTTTGTCGTTACAGCAAAAAATTACCGATCCCAAGCAAGGGGTTTATCTGATTGGCACGACGCCACCAAAGGCGGACACGGCTGAAGATAAAACCATTCGGATCGCCAAAAAATTGCTGGCACGTTTGAATGAAATCGAATA
>JAHJNE010000505.1 GCA_018820995.1 Gammaproteobacteria bacterium
GGTGCTGGCGCCGAGTTTGTGGTAGGGATTGATCCAAGCCAGTTGTTTTATGCCCAGTTTGAAGCAATCAAACATTTTAATCCGGACCCCAAAGTTCATTTAATCCCCATTGGCATCGACGATATGCCGGCATTAAAAACTTTTGATACGGTGTTTTCAATGGGCGTGCTCTACCACCGCAAGTCCCCGATAGACTTTTTACAGCAACTAAAAAATCAGCTCCGTCCCGGTGGTCAGTTAGTACTGGAAACTCTGGTGGTTGAAGGCGACGAGACCACAGTCCTTGTACCTGGCGAGCGCTACGCCAAAATGCGTAATGTGTGGTTTATTCCAAGTTGTGAAGCCTTACTTGGCTGGCTGCAGCGTGTCGGTTTTCATGATGCCAAAGTGGTTGATTTAAATCTGACCTCACTCGATGAGCAGCGCAAAACCAGTTGGATGGAAAACGAAAGTCTGGTTGATTTTCTTGACCCGACTGATCATAGTAAAACTATTGAAGGTTATCCGGCCCCACTGCGGGCGGTAATTGTTGCAACTGCCTGATTGGCAAAAGGAGAATTATGCCGTATCGGCCGAAATCGACTCTCGAACAATGGCGCATTTTACAAGCCGTAGTCGATGCTGGCGGCTATTCTCAGGCAGCAGAACTTCTTAATAAAAGCCAATCCAGTCTGAATCATGCTGTGGCCAAGTTGCAAAATCAGCTTGGTGTAGAATTGTTGCAAGTAATTGGCCGTAAAGCTTTTTTGACTGAAGCTGGCGATGTCATGTTACGACGTTCGCGCATTCTGACCCAGCAAATTGAAGACTTAGAACTACTCGCTGCCAGCATTGATATGGGCTGGGAGCCGGAAATTCGTATCGCAGTAGAGCTGGTTTACCCAAAGAAATTTTTATACCTGGCACTGGCGCAATTTCATCCACTGAGCCGCGGCAGCCGGATCCAAATTATCGATACCGTCATTACCGGGACTACCGAAATCATTCTGGAAGGAAAAGCAGATTTAGTCATCGCAGCCACCGGCGTGATCCCCAGAGGTTATCTGGGTGAACCCATTTGTGTTGCGCATTTAATTCCGGTTATCGGAGCGATGCATCCACTGGCACAGCACAAACAACTGGATTTAGATGAGCTAAGTCAACATTTGCAAATTGTCATCAGAGACACTGCAACGAAACCGATGGACGGCCCCGGAGGCTGGCTTAAAGCAGAACAACGTTGGACTGTCAGCAATTTTTATGAAGCTATTGAAATACTTAAAAGTGGTATTGGTTTTAGTTGGTTGCCAGATCATTTGGTCAATGACCTGATCGCAGAGGGTATATTGTGTCGATTGCCACTGACCCAAAGCTCAGAACGACTGGCCCCCATGTCACTGCTAACTCCCAAAGAAGAAAAATTAGGGCCGGGCAGCCGGCAACTCCGTCAATTGATCCTTGCCATCCATGGTAAAACAGGAAGTCAACTATGAGCACTCAACCAGAACTCGACAAATTAATGAAACAATGTGCCTCAGATGCCGCGCAATTTGCTTCTGAAGAATACCAAATTAACCTCGATTTCAGCTTGGACAGCCTGCCACTGGTCGACACGATTTTAATCCGCTTACATGATATCAATCGTCAACAACGCTTCAGCGATGAACATATGTTCACGCTATGTAATATTTTTGGCGCTTATCTTGGCCAGGTATTCATCAGTGTGGTTGGTGGCGAATGGATACATCAAAAAGCCGACGAATCAGCACCTTACGTAAGTTTGAACTACAATAACCGCGAATTTCCATTGGCGTCACTGTGTTATCACAAAATCAGTAAAGACCCGAACCTCAGCGTGCGTGAATACATTAGCCTTGCGATGAGCAATGCAATGCAATAATGCTTTTATAACAAGGTGTTGAATCTATAATGATAGATTGCCAACACCTTGATTCCATCGATGCCGCAAGCACGTCTGCAAAAGATAAACCGCCCTCACCGAGCCATAATCCTTTTGTCTGACGCCAGAACAAGGTAAAATGCGGCGGATTTTTTGACCCGTATTCATTTTTGCCATCGAGGATTACCGTGAGCGAACAAAAAACTTCGTTAAGTTACAAAGATGCAGGCGTAGATATTGATGCCGGTGAGGCTTTGGTCGACCGGATCAAAGGTGCCGTCAAACGTACAACCCGCAAAGAAGTAATTGGTGGTCTCGGTGGTTTTGGCGCCATGTGCCAAATTCCGGCAGGTTACAAAGAACCAGTGCTGGTGTCAGGTACCGATGGTGTTGGTACTAAATTAAGACTCGCTATTGATTTAAATCGTCACGACAGCGTCGGGGTTGATTTAGTGGCCATGTGTGTCAACGATATCGTTGTTCAAGGCGCTGAGCCGTTGTTTTTCTTAGATTATTATGCAACGGGCAAATTAGATGTTGATGTCGCAGCCAGCGTCGTCAACGGTATTGCCGATGGCTGTGAACAGTCCGGTTGTGCCCTCGTAGGTGGCGAAACCGCAGAAATGCCGGGCATGTATCATGCTGGAGATTACGACATCGCAGGTTTCTGTGTCGGAGTTGTAGAAAAAGCCGACATCATTGATGGCTCGAAAGTAAAAGCCGGAGATCAGATTATTGCTCTTGCAGCATCAGGCCCACACTCAAACGGTTTTTCGTTAATTCGTAAAATTATCGAAGTGAGCGGCCAATCACCGGATGTGATGCTTGACGGCAAACCGTTAGCCGATCATTTAATGGCGCCAACCCGTATTTACGTTAAAAACCTGCTGGCATTGATAAAAGCCGTTCCAGTTCATGCGCTTTGCCACATCACTGGTGGTGGCTTTTGGGAAAACATTCCACGCGTATTACCTGAGCACACCAAAGCGGTTTGTAACGAACAAAGCTATCAGTGGCCAGCAGTATTTGACTGGTTACAACAGCAAGGGAATGTCACACGCCATGAAATGTACCGCACCTTTAACTGTGGTGTGGGCATGATTGTGGTGGTTAGTGCTGACAATCTCGCTCCAGCGCTGAAATTCTTAAATGATGCAGGTGAAACTGCGTGGCACTTAGGTGAAATTCAAACCGCTGCTGAGGGTGAAGCGCAAGTGGTTATCCCTGGCGTGAATGCTTAAGCTGCTATGAAATCAATTGTTGTACTGATTTCAGGCGGTGGTTCGAATTTACAAGCCATTATCGATGCTTGTGCGGCTGGCTTTATAGCCGGTCGCATCAGCGCGGTAATTTCCAATAAAAGCGGTGTTTATGGACTGCAACGGGCGGCAGATGCAGATATTCCCGGTCTGGTGCTTGACCACAAAGCCTACCCAGACCGCCAGAGCTATGACGCCGCATTGACCCTGGCGATAGACAGTTACCAGCCAGATCTGGTGGTTCTAGCTGGTTTTATGCGGATTTTAACTCCAGAATTTGTAGGTCACTATCAAGGGCGGTTACTCAATATTCACCCTTCGTTGTTGCCTAAATATCAAGGGTTAAACACACATCAACGGGCTTTGGACGCAGGTGATACGCAACATGGTTGCAGCGTCCATTTTGTCACAGCAGAACTTGATGGTGGGCCGGTCGTTTTACAAGCAAAAGTACCGATTTTTGCAGGCGATGATGCAACGATCATTGCTGAACGTGTACACGATCAAGAACATCGCATTTACCCATTAGTTGTCCGCTGGTTTTGTCATGGACGTTTACAACAGCAGGCAGATAAGGCATTGTTGGATGGCCAGATTTTATCAGTCCAAGGATATGCCGACGATGATGAACAAGACGATTCATAAATGGCGCCTGATGGCGTCATTTTTTTGCCTCGCAATTCCACAGGCCTTTGCAACGCAAAGCACTGATTCAACTGATATTTCTTCAAATGCAGCCAACACCCCCCCCGTCGCCGAAGTTGCAACTCCAAATATCGGTTTCAAACCATTCGAAGCCAGTTACCAGATCTTTCGTTCCGGTAAAAAACATGGTGAAGCTAAACGTTACCTAAAATATGATGGCGAAGGTTATGAACTTGGTTACAGTAGCAAAATTAGCTGGTTAATCTTTAAAGACGAACGCAAAGAACGTTCTCAGTTTGTTATTGAGCAAGGACGTATCAAACCAACACATTATTTAATGCAACGATCAGGAACCGGTCCTAGCCGGCATTATGAACTAAGTCTTGATTGGGAACAAAAGCAGCTAAAAGTTGAAAAAGCCCAGACCATCAAAAAAGTAGTCTGGAATGATCAGTGGTTGGATTTACTTAGTTTTCACGGACAAATAGTGCTGGATCTGCAACAAGGTAAAACCGATTTTGTCTACGATGTTCTAAATCGACATGGCGACAACCGTACCTATAAATACAAAGTTGGCGCTGAAGAGTGGTTATCCTTGCCCTATGGTAAAGTCAAAGCACTGCGGATAGAACGCTACGGCCAAGCGCCTGACAAACAAGTGTATGCATGGTTGGCCCCAGAACTCGATTACGTCCTCGTCAGACTATGGCAATCAGAAGATGATGTTGAACAATTTGATGTGCAGTTAAGCGAGTATCATCCAAAGTAATAACTTAGAAATTGCCGGCAAAGGTTAGAATTACCCGAATTCAACCTTTTCGCCGGCTTTAAACAAACAAGCTTCCCCTGGTTTCATCGCGTGCCAATGTTCGTTGGTTGTTAGTGGTAGAGTTGCAATCACTGTTACCACATCATCTGGTGTTGTTTCCTGGCTAAAATCAATGTCTACATCAACATCTGATAACTGAGCCATCCCAAATGGTGCGCGACGGGTAATCCAATGCAGCTTCGTACTACAATAGCAAAATAGATAGTCTCCATCAGATAACAACAAATTAAACACACCTTGCTGTTTTAACTGATCAGATAATTTTTTGATAAATCGAAACAACTGCTTTCGGGCTGGCGGCTTCTCCGCATAGCGCGCTGCCAATTCAGATAATATAAAGCAGAATGCATGTTCGCTATCTGTTGTACCTACTGTTTTAAAACGCCCTTGTCGCAAAGATTTATAATCGTTGAGCTGACCATTATGCGCGTAGGTCCAATAGCGCCCCCATAATTCCCGCGTAAACGGATGGGTATTTTCCAGCGCAATGCGGCCACGGTTCGCTTGGCGAACATGCCCAACCACCACATCACTTTTCATCGGATAATCAGAGACTAACTTCGCAACTTCCGACAAATGACTGGCCTGCGCATCTTTAAAGGTATTCACACCTTTGCCCTGATAAAACGCAATGCCCCAGCCATCCTTGTGCGGTCCGGTGTTACCACCCCGCTCTCTCAGGCCTTTAAAACTAAAACAAATATCGGTCGGTACATTCGCCGACATCCCCAGCAATTCACACATATATTTATTTGATTGGAATATCCGATTTAATATGCCCTGAGGTTAGCAGTGTTCAGATCAAACTCACAACCCTAAACCAAGGATTCAACTCAAAAATAGCATTGCGCGGACCTAACCAGAAAAGTTGACACTGAATCAACTACACTGAAGCAGGAATCACTTGCATCTTGCGCGGATCCACTTTAGGCTAATCAAGTTAGTGGTCAGACCTCTTATCTGGAGACAATTATGGATGTGTTAATATTTATCGCAGGATTGCTATTAGCAATCGGCATTTTGGCCTATCACCGGGCTAGTCTTACATTATTTACCGGCGCGATCGCCGCTTTACTGCTCGTCGGCACCTTCGCTGGAACTACCGGCATTCTGAGTTGGCTGATTTTTGCAGCCATTACGATACCGCTGAATATCGCTAATATCCGTCAGCAACACATCACTAAACCTCTGTTGAAACTTTACCGCAAAATTATGCCGGAAATGTCGACCACAGAAAAAGAAGCAATCGATGCAGGTACCACTTGGTGGGAAGGTGATTTGTTTCGCGGCAACCCGGATTGGCACAAACTACATAACTTTCCAAAACCACGCCTGAGCGCTGAAGAACAAGCCTTCCTCGATGGCCCGGTAGAAACTCTGTTGGCAATGGTTGATGACTGGCACACCACTCATGAACGCGCTGATTTAGCACCCGAAGTGTATCAGTATTTAAAAGATCAGGGCTTCTTCGCCATGATCATTAAAAAACAATATGGTGGCTTGGAATTTTCAGCTTTCGCGCAGTCTTGTGTGCTGCAAAAACTCACCAGTAAAAGTATGGTGTTATCAAGCGTTGTCGGCGTACCAAATTCACTCGGCCCTGGTGAATTGCTGCAGCACTATGGAACAAAAGAGCAACAAGACCATTATCTGCCGCGCTTGGCTAAAGGTCTGGAAGTTCCTTGTTTTGCACTTACTTCCCCAGAAGCAGGTTCAGATGCCGGTGCTATTCCTGATGTCGGCATTGTCTGTAAAGGTCAATGGCAAGGCGAAGAAATCCTGGGTATGCGCTTAACCTGGAATAAACGCTATATCACTTTGGCGCCTATCGCGACCGTATTGGGTCTGGCGTTTAAGTTACAAGATCCTGAGAATCTGTTGGGTGAAAAAACTGATTTAGGCATTACCTGTGCGTTGATCCCTGTCAGTACTCCTGGCGTCAAAATCGGACGGCGACACTTCCCATTGAACGTACCATTCCAGAATGGTCCGACCCAAGGTGAAGATATTTTTGTTCCGCTAGATTACATCATTGGCGGACCTAAGATGGCGGGTCAAGGCTGGAGGATGCTGGTTGAATGTTTATCGGTAGGCCGCGCAATTACCCTCCCTTCAAACAGCACTGGCGGGATTAAAGCAGCAGCGATGGCGACAGGTGCTTATGCCCGAATTCGTCGTCAGTTCAAATTACCTATTGGTAAAATGGAAGGTGTTGAAGAAGCAATGGCTCGGATTGGCGGTTATGCCTACATGGCTGACGCGTCGACGACGATGTCGGTTGGTTCGATTGATTTAGGCGAAAAACCGTCTGTTATCTCTGCCATCACCAAATACCATATGACTGAGCGGATGCGTCAGGCTGTGATTGATGCGATGGATGTTCATGGTGGTAAAGGCATTTGTATGGGGCCAAACAACTACCTGGCTCGCGGATATCAGGGCGCTCCGGTCGCAATTACCGTCGAAGGTGCCAATATCCTGACACGCAACATGATTATCTATGGTCAGGGCGCTATTCGTTGCCATCCTTACGTCCTAGCCGAATTACAAGCAGCGCAGTTGGAAGACGAACGGGCTGCAGTAACCGCATTTGACCGCGCCCTATTTGGTCATATCGGTTTTAGTATCAGCAATTTCTTCCGTACATTCTGGTTATCACTCACCAATGCTGCATTTTCAGATGCTCCGGTGAAAGATGAAACCGCCGGTTATTACAAGCAAATGAACCGTTTCAGTGCTTCACTGGCGTTGATGTCAGATATTGCAATGGCGACGATGGGCGGTGACTTAAAACGTCGCGAGCGGATTTCTGCACGTCTTGGTGACATTTTATCGATGCTTTACCTCACCTCAACCATTCTGAAGAAATATAATGATGAAGGTCGTCCGGTACAAGATTTGCCTTTAGTACAGTGGGGCTGTGAAGATAACCTCGCAAAAGCACAACTGGCATTAGACGAATTGTTTGATAACTTCCCGAACCGTATTGTTGCCACAGTGCTCAAACGTGTTGTATTCCCTTGGGGTCGTTTGCTACGCCGTCCAAGCGATGCATTAGACCACAAGGTTGCCCGTATTATGCAAACCCCTTGTGAAGCTCGTACTCGCCTTGGCAGTCAACTTTATCTAACCCAAGAGCCGAACAATCAGTTAGGCCTGTTGGAAAAAGCATTGACTGACATTCTGGCAGCTGAGCCTCTGTTTGATAAAGTGGTACATGCTGCTAATAAACGGTTGCCATTCTACCGCTTAGGTGAAGTCGCAGATCTTGGGTTGGAATTAGGTGTGTTAAGCCAAGCTGAAGCAGACAAGTTACGCGTCGCAGAAGCAGGTCGGTTACATGTGATTAATGTTGATGACTTTGATCCACTTGAATTAGCCGCTGACAAATCACTATTCAGCGATAAGCCGCAAGAGAAGACCGAACAAGCGGCTTAACCAGCTTGATATCAGTGAACTGTCGAACAAATTAACAAGCCGGCCATTGCGCCGGCTTTTTTAGGTCATATGTAGCTCAAAAATTATATCGAAGCCTCGCTCGGAGATAAGTTACTCACGCGCGCAATTCACTAGTATGACTTCAATACAATCATTGCTTAGAATTGCCAAATCTTCGACCGCTAGTTTTCAGCAGGCATTGCGCTATTCTCAATTGTAAATTATGGACAGGATATCAAAACAGTGTTCAGGAGATGATTTGCCTCTTCACCTACTTTTAAGCTGCAATTAAAAAATTCATTAGCGATACTGTTCTAGGGAAAACACGACTGCAATGAACCTCACTCCAAAGCCTACCAAGCCATCATGGCTGTCAATCTGGCTGCTGTGGCATGTGCAAATACCGGCTTATCCATGGCGATGTACAACAAGTTATTCAGAACACAGCTGCAGAACTAGCTGATCGAGTTATTTATGCCTGTTGTAACATCCCAACAAGCAATGTGCAGATTGAACTTTGTGCAATAACTGAGACCTTGGATGGAAATAGATAAACTTTGATGCAGATAGGAGATGAAAAGATTTTGGATTTGGGAATATACCAAACTACTAATAATGAAAGACCAACCATTCTGAAAGCAAAATTGTTTATAAACAGTAGATAAAATTCTTTAAGGATTGGACTGGAAAGATAATTCAGGAAAAAACAAGAATTGGAGGGAGAATGGTCGGTGATGCAAGATTCGAACTTGCGACCCCTTGGACCCAAACCAAGTGCGCTACCAAGCTGCGCTAATCACCGACTATGAACTCTTAAATATTTTGACCGAAGTCTTGAACTGAATGGGGTGGCTGATGGGGCTCGAACCCACGACAACCGGAATCACAACCCGGGACTCTACCAACTGAGCTACGCTCACCATATAAATAAAAAATGGCGCGCTCGGCAGGACTCGAACCTGCAA
>JAHJNE010000506.1 GCA_018820995.1 Gammaproteobacteria bacterium
CGACAATAAAATGAACACGTTCCAGTTGACTCGCTGGAATCAGACTGAAACTATATTCAATCACTTCTGCAATATTGACGATGGAGGTGGTCACACTCAACTGCCGATCAATACGCGCCAGTGCCATCAGTTGATTCACCAGATGGCTCATCCGAATGGCGCTGCTAATCACCGCATCAACAGCATTTCGACGTTCCATCTTATCTGCGAGAAGGTCGATATTTTGGGCGTGCAATCTGAGCACGGTTAGCGGCGTTCGCAGTTCATGCGACGCATCAGCAATAAAACGCTTTTCCTGCTCAATGTAACGGTTAATATCACCCAGCAGCTTATTAATTGCATGCTGAACCGGTTGAATTTCAACTGGCATTGCCACAGCAATCGGCCGTAACAACGCAGGAGACGTCTGATGTAATTGCTCGCAGAAATGCTCCAAGGGTCGAAAAGCCCGATGCACCAACAGATAAATGATCGCCGACAAGAGCAACATAATCATCATCATTTGACCAATCTGACCTGTCACCAGATACAGGCTCAATTCATTACGCACTTCAATGCGTTGACCTGCTTGCAACCACAACTGACTCGCAGGATCATACAAACTAAAACTGATCCAATGGTGCAATGGATCGGTTAGTTCAAAATAGCCGGCCTGCAGCGGTGCCAGTGATTCTCCAGATGTATTCTCGGATTTTAATAGCAACTTGCCACTTGCCGTTCGCACCTGAAAACCAATCTGGCTTTCGTATTTATGGCCTTCTTTCAGCCGCTCCATCGCGGAAGGAACTTCAAAAAAACTGGGACTAAGATCTGGGATTGCAACTTCTAATGGCGACTCGCGTAGAGCAATACTGGGGTCAGTTTCGACAATTTTTGCCAGCAAGCGGGTTGTTTGTGCCAATTGCGCATCAAAGACTTCATCGATTTCATGCAAAGAGCGGTAATAATTCACCACCGACGCCAGCGCGAGCACGATAAATATCACCAGATTTACACTGATGATGATTTGTTGTTTGATGGAGTTATTCAGCATGGTGACTGACCAGCATATAACCGACACTGCGGATCGTTTTTAAGGTTCCTGCATCAAACTTTTTCCGTAGATTGTGAATGTGGACTTCGATAGCGTTGCTATCCACTTCACCCTCCCAGCCATAACTTAGTTCTTCCAAATGTTGGCGCGTACGGATCCGATCGGGATGTTGCATAAACTCGCGCATCAGCATGAACTCGCGCTTGGTCAGTGCCACTTCTTTACCAAGAAAATCACAATGTTGACTCGCCAGATTCAAACGAATGCCGGCAACACAGAGTTCATCATCGACACGGGATTGAAATCGACGCGCCAGTACCCGAAGCCGCACTTCAAGTTCGCGTAGATCAAAAGGTTTGATCATGTAGTCGTCGGCACCCGCATTCAGTGCCTGCAATTTATTGTCGATGTCATCCAGTGCAGTGAGCACCATAATCGGTATCGTTAGGCCTTTTTTACGGATCTTGTCGATCAGCGGCAAGGAACAACCATCTAATAATCCCAGGTCCAAAATCACCGCTGCAAATTCACTCACCTCAAGTGCGGATAGCAACTGTGTCCCTTTACTACAATGCTCGACCTGATAATGAAATCGGCGTAATCCGCTGATGATCCCTTCAGCTAGCAATAAATCGTCCTCAACCAGGATAATCCGCATCAGTGTCTCGTTCCGAAAATAACATTAGCATCACCTTATTTAAAATTACTTAAGCAAAGCTTAAGTTTTGAAAATTTGTCGTTGATTGAATTTTCGAAAATTAAGAAAAACAGAGTATTGACACTTGCCCAGCATCATAGCAAAGGGCAGATTTATACATTAATTGATAGGGTTATTGCGGTGTTGGCGTTCGCTTGCGTAGGTCGCTCGCAACCACAGCTAACGCCTGCAGCAGTCATGGCGCAGATGCCAAAAGTCGATGGTTTTTTGGGTTTTAGCCGGCGCCAAGATGCAACGCCGACGGCTGAACACTGGCGGTGTCCGCACTTTGGGCAGTCAGGTGCATCTTCAGGGCTTTGGCAAGGCTGGCAACTTCAGCAGCGCTTGCTGCAGCCCTTCATGCTCCACTAAATTGGCCATTTTTTGTAAAAAAGCGCTACTACAAGGCTGATAATACTGCCGGGTAACAAACAAAATAAATGTATGTAAATCAGTAGGGTCTGGATTTTGCTCCTGTAGACTCATCCCTAGCTCTAACTGACATAAAGCCTCCGGATAGCCCCACAACGTCAACAAATAGACAGTGAACACCACGTCACTACTGATCCCGTTGATCTGATCAGGCACTTGCACCAAGCTTTGCGCTGCCAGCTGCAGTTTGCTTAAAGGGCCAAGTGCACTGAGTAGTGTGGAAACAAATAATAAATCTTGTTGTGATGCTGGTAACTGCGCTGCCTGTGTTAACAACCTTACCGTGCCCGCTTTTCGAAAAGCCAGCTCACTAAGTCGTTGATGACCACTGTCTTTTACGACATTCGCCACCGATTCCTCTACAGCCATTAAAATGACAATAGCTTCAACCAGTCGCAGACCAAGGCGCATCAGGGCTTCAGATAAAGAATGGGTGGCTCGGCTGTACCCCAGAAAAGCTGAATTTGCCAATTGCATCAATCGGGCAGCGATCACCGGCTCATGGGCGATCAAGTCCACCACATTAACCAAATCCGGCTCTTCTGAGGTAAGTTCCTGCCGCAATTTGCGAATGATCGCTGGCAGTACCGGTAAATTGTTCGCCTGCCCTAATTGTTGGCGTAATTGCAGGGGTAATTTCAGGCTTTGTAAACGGTCGATACAACCGAACAAATGTAGGAGATCCTGTTCACTAAATGGTTTGCTCAGGACAAAATGCGCTTGCAGGCTGACGCTGCTAACCACGTCTTCAGAGGTGTCTCCGGTCATCAGGACACGGACAGTTTCGGGCAACTGTGCCATGGCCTGCGTTAGCACCACGTCGCCATGAATATCGGGCATCAGATAATCGCTGACGATCAAATCTGGAATTACGTCAGGTGGCAAAGCTGCCTGCCATTGCAAAGCATCGTCACACAAGTAATAACGCCAGTGAGGCCGCAACCGCATCGATGCCCGTAGCAACGCCTTGAGCATAAAACTGTCATCATCGATAAAGAGCACGGTGGTTGTGGTCGGCATCAGGACTCTCCCTGCACAGCTGAAGCAACCAGGTGTCGCAAAAAATCCACTTCCGGCAGCGGCCTGGCAATTAAATAACCTTGTGCCACATCACAGCCCATAGTTCGCAGCATCAGCAACTGTTCGGCGCTTTCAACGCCCTCAACAACCACTTCAACGTTTAACGCGTGGGCCATACGGCAGATATTACTCACCATACTTTGGGTATTAATGTTTGATTCCAAATCTATCACCAACGAACGATCAATTTTCAATACATCTACGGGTAAACGTGACAAATAGGCCAATGAAGAATAACCAGTACCAAAATCATCAATCGCGATCTGCACCCCCAGCGCTTTGACGGCTTGCAGCGCTTGCGCACTGTGTGCCATATCTTCAATCATCCATGACTCAGTCAGTTCAAACTCCAACATAGCCGGGTCAACTTCGGTTTCTGCAAAAATACGTTGCACCTGACTGATAAAATTGGCTTGTTGTAACTGCACGCCGGAAATATTCACAGCCAACCGTTGAAACGGCAGCTGATCATGCTGCCAGCGCTTGACCGCTAAGCAAGCCTGACGCAATACCCACAAACCAATTTCAATCATTTGTCCATCGTGTTCAGCAATCGGAATAAATAACGCCGGCGGCACAAAACCCAACTCTGGATGGCGCCACCGCAGCAAAGCTTCAGCGCTATGGCATTGGTTAGAGCGTAAATCAAGTTTGGTTTGAAAATACAGTTCAAATTGATCTCTTTCTACGGCTAGGAATAACGCTTCGCTGATCTGCAACTGTTGGCGTTTTTTGTCGGCCATACTGGCGCTATAACGCATAAAAAAAGAATGGTGGCTTCGCACATGTATTCGGTTACTGGTCAAGGCGTTATTTAACAATTGCTTCGCATCATCGCCATCTTCGGGCGCCAAACAATAGGTGATGGTGAATTGTGGCCGCAATACCAGCGCCTGCAGTTCAAGCTGTTGCCTGACTTTTTGCAGAATGTCTGTCAGTTGCTGATGAACCAGCACTTCCGTCACCGCACTTGGCATCGTCAGAATAAACAGTTCATTTGCCAGATAGGCCAAAGAACCGCATGGCTGGCATGCTTGCATCAGATTTTGACTCACAGTCTCAAACAACAAACCTGCTTCGGCAAACCCCAGCATATCCGACCAATCACTGAAATTTTTTAGCCGAATCGCGGCGACTGCAAATGGTTTTTGTTGCTGTAACAGTCCAGACATTTGCTGTAATACAGCATGCTGATCCATCAATGTAGAGGTGTAAATGCTCGCCGGTCCATCCTGTTGCTGCAAATGTTTAAAGCCAACAATGGTCGCCTCAGAATCACGGTATTGCACATGCAGTTCACAGGCTTCGCCCCGATGGTCACTCGCTTCTATCGAGCCATGAATATCCTGTAAAAAACTTTGTTGCTGGTCTGGATTTAACTTGAACCAACGATCAAATAAGGTGTGATTCAACGCTGCTGCTGACTGTGAAAGTAACTGCTGTGCAGGGCCATTACTGCGCATAATCTGCGCATTTTCATTAAGTTCCAGCAATGCACCATGACCAGCGATTAATAATTGATTGCGGATCCGCTCGCTGCGTTGATGGCGGTAAAAGAGGAAAGCCGCAGCTATTTCAGCCAGCAGTTGCTCATTTTCCCAGGGCTTTTGCAAAAAACGAAATGCAGTGCCCGAATTCAGTAACTGCAATACGGACTGAAAATCAGCGTAACCACTCAGCACCAGACACACCGTTTCGGGATACAGTCGTTTGACCTGCGCTAACAATTCAGCACCGGTCATCTGTGGCATCCGATAATCGGAAATGACCACCTGACACTGCTCTTGTTGCAGCAAATTAAGCGCTTCAGCACCACTGTTAGCTGTAAACACCCGGTAACCCGAAATCTGTAACAAACGCTCCAGCGCCCGCAACATCGATAATTCATCGTCGACCAACAACACCTTATTCGGCATGCGAAGCTCCTGATTGCAGCAAATGTTGCACTTGCTGTAACAGCTGTTGATTTTCAAAAGGTTTGCCAAGTACGGCATCCGCACCCAACATTTTGGCTTTTTCTAACTCAGTTTGTGCTAACCCTGAAATCACCAGGATTTTTACTGCCGCCAGTTCCGGTTGCTGGCGAATAAAGCGTAGCACCTCAAAACCATCTAAACCTGGCATCGATAAATCCAAAGTGATCAGATCAGGCTTTGCGCTGAAAACTTTAACTCCCGCCTGAAATCCGTCGGCAGCAAAATCGAGCTGATACCCTTCACTAAACAGGACCCGACGAATTGCATTCCGATAGGACTGTTCATCATCAATCACTAACACCCGCTCTTTCGGCGTCACTGCAACGTCAACTGCTACCGGCTCTGGCTGATGCGGCATGAGTGCTTCTGGCATCGGCATTTTCTGCTGATGTAAAAAACGCAAAAAATCTTCAAGTAGTACCCGATAATTACCACGACCCGGGAGTTTATGGCCTTTGAGCTGACCGTTGGCAATCCAACGACTCACTGTCCGATGGTGTACATCGCAATAGGCAGCAATTTCTCCGGGTTTTAAGGTTTTCATGACGACATCTTGCTCCATTCACTTGACTTCTGCATGGTATAGCATACATTTGCAGTTAAAGACAAATGAGACAAACGAGATATTTCAGGAATAAATATGCTTACAGACTCTAGTCAGCTACCCGTACTACTTTGTGTCGATGATGAACCTGGCATTCTAAAATCGTTGCAACGTCTATTTGTCGGACAACCTTACCAATTGCAGCTTGCCAGCAGCGGCAAGCAAGCCCTCGAGTTGATGGCGACACTAAAAATTCATCTGATCATCAGCGACATGCGAATGCCGGAAATGAATGGCGCCGAATTTCTGGCGCAAGCCGCCAAATTGCAACCTGACTGCTACCGGATGTTGATGACCGGTTATGCAGATATGGCCTCAACGGTGCAAGCGATCAACCTTGGCAAAATTCACAGCTATGTGCAAAAGCCATGGAACAATCAGGAACTATTGGTGCTGGTGGATGAGGGCTTAGAAAAATACCGGCTAGTGCGAGCCAATAAACAGCTGACAGCACAGGTTGCGAGGCAGAATAAAGAACTTAAAGTCCTCAATCATAATCTGGAAGAAATGGTGATACAGCGCACAGCGCAGCTGAAAAAAACCCTGCAAAAACTCAAAGTCATGTTGCAACAGCAAGAGTTGGATCACAAAGCCACCAAGGAAGTGCTGTATAACATTATCAGCAGCAATCCGGCATTGTCCGGGGAGTTCGCCTTAAATGTCAGCCAGACCTGCGCAGTGCTTGGGCTGCAACTCGGTCTTGATAGTGAGCAACGTCAACATTTACGTCAAGCCGGGTTATTTTCGGAGCTGGGTAAGCTGGGTCTGCCATCACAACTACAACAGACTCCTTATTATCAAATGTCTATGGTCGAGCGCACTCAGTATCTGCAGCATCCACAGTATGCTGAAGAAATTCTGGCTCCGGCGCTGCATCTGCAACCGGTCATCGAAGCGATTACTCAGCAGTATGAAAAATTCAATGGCGCTGGCGAACCCTCACATAAAGTTGGCACGGATATCTGCCAAAATGCCCGAATTTTGGCGGTTGCACGTGATTTTTGGCTATATGTATTTCAGCGAATGAGTCCGCAAAAACATAGTTTTGACCAGGCATTGGAACAAATCCACCGCCAGCAAGGCGCCTGGTATGATCCAGAGGTCGTCGCAGCATTAAGAGAAATGGTTCACGGTGGCACACGTATGGGATCCGAGCACGAACACCAGGGGGTAACGGTTGCTGAACTGCAGCCAGGGATGACGCTCAAACATAACTTGTACAACCAGAAAAAATTATTGTTGTTACCCAAAGGCCAACAGATCCTTGCTTCGACCATTCAAAGCCTGCAGCGTTATGAGCTAAAACATCAGGAACAACTACAGATCCATGTCGAAATGGCATCGCCACTTGATCAGGTGGAGGAAGAGTAAATGATGTTTAGATTGCTACAGGTTGACGCCAGCCATCCAGATAGAATGAGGCACGATTTACAGCAACAACTTGATGGTAAGCGCGCCGACTTATTAATTGCTACCGGCAATACTATGAGCATGGCATCACTGGCACAGCTCGCTGAACCCCACCAGTTTGCCCGGAACTGGATTGCCTGTAGTTCTTGTCTGGGCGCTGCGTCATCCTTTGGGGTTGACGAGACCAGTGACCGGCGACTGACCCTGTTAGCCATTACCGACCCTGATGGCAGTTATGGCGTAGCGAGTGTGCAACAGGACAAAAACCAAATCCGCCAGCAGGCGGCCGCAACAGTGTTGGCTGCCATTCATCATGCTGGGCGAGATGCCGAATTGCCGGCATTAATTTGGTGTATGCAAGCGCCCGGTTTGGAAGAGCAAATTATCTGCGGTATCCAGCAGGTGGTCGGCGATCAGGTGCCTATTTTGGGAGGCAGCGCGGCTGACGATGATGTCAGCGGCAGCTGGAACCAATTTGACGGCGAACAGCTTGGTCATAATTTACTGGTCATCGCTGTCTTATATCCGACGGTCCACATGAGTAGTTACTTCAGCAGTGGCTATCGCACCGGCAATTTTAGCGGCACTGTGACCGCCGTCCATAATCGTCGCATTCTACAAATCGACCACCAACCTGCACTGCAAGTCTATAACCACTGGTTAGAACAAGCCGGGATTGCGCCATTACAACCGGGGATGGTGATCAGCAATAGTACTTTTAACCCGATCGGTCGCCAGCTTACTGCGCGTGACATTCCATTTTCGTTGCTCAGCCTCCCAACCTATGTCGGTGAAGATGGCAGTGTCGAACTGTTGGCAGCGCTGCAAACTGGTGATGTGATCTCGTTAATGCACGGTTCTAAAGAACAATTAGTTCACAGGGCTAGCCATGTGGTGCGGGTTGCCGCGAACAATCTACGCTTAGGACATGATGCAAAACCTGCTGCGGCGCTGATTGTTTATTGCGCGGGTTGTATGCTCGCCGTCCGCGATCAAATTAGCGAAGTTCAACAATCACTGAGCGACAACTTACCCGACACGCCCTATCTGGTTGCGTTTACGTATGGCGAACAAGGTAATTTCGCAGATGGTTTCAACCGCCATGGCAATCTGATGATTTCCGCCGTGATTTTTGGCCAGCCTCTGACAGAGCGTGTTTATGAGTAATCAGGAACAATGGCAGGAAAAAATTCTGCAACTGACTTACGAAAAAAAGCAGCTGGAACAATTTCGTCATCTCAATGAGCTGCTCAGTGATGGATTAGAAGCTTTGTTGTCTTCGAATCACCATGAAGAGCTATTCGGTAAACTGTTCGATGCCATCGTCAAAGTCATTGATTACGACGCAATCTTAATTTTGCAGCGCAGCCCGGACGCAACCGAAATTCAATTACTCGCCAGCTCACCGGCGCTGGATGCTTTGGAGCCATTACTCGCATCCGCGACGCAACTACTGTTCGAAAAAGATTTAAATCTGTTTAATGTAACGATGCTTGACTGGTGGCAGCAAGCTTTAGCGCCAGTGAGCACTGGCTATCTATCTGCCTTGACACATCCATTGCATACCTCTCAGTCATCTTATGCACTGGTGCTGTTATCAAGGCGGATTGGGGCATTTTCAGCAAATCACGCCGCCACTTTATTTTCATTCAGTACTTTTGTTGCCAGTACTTTATCTCAGTTAGAAAAACGCCGGTTACTGGAAGAGCGTGATGAACTGAGGGCACAACAACTGCGCATAGAACAAAGCCTGCTTCGGCAGGAAAAACTAGCAGTCATTGGTCAGCTGGCAGCAGGCGTCGCCCACGAACTGAACAATCCTTTAGGTTTTATTTACTGTAATCTCAATACGTTACAGCACTACCTGCAACAATATGAAAGCTTCGTCGGGCAAAGTATCCAGCAACATCCGCAACTGTCGTCACTCCATTCGACATTACAACTCGATTACATTGCCAAAGAAAGCCGGGATTTAATTGACGAGTCGCTGGCCGGCGCCAGGCGAGCCCGCGATATCATTAATAACCTGCGTACTTTTTCACATCCGGATGAAGAAAGCCTGCACCAACTCGATTTTTGTGTCTTGCTCAATGACAGTTGTCGCATCGCGCAAACACAAGTCAAACACAATGCCAACCTCGTGTTGCAGTTACATCCAGATCAGGCGCCAATCCAAGGCAACGCCACAAAATTAGGACAAATCCTGCTCAATCTGATCAGTAATGCCAATCAAGCCGTGCCAACAGGTAAAGGTGAAATCAAGCTAGAACTCACGGCTCAAACAGGCTACTGGCGCTTGCTGATTTCGGACAACGGTTCCGGTATTCCCAAGGCAGCAGTTCAATCGATCTTCGAACCATTTTTTACCACCAAACCCGTTGGTCAGGGC
>JAHJNE010000507.1 GCA_018820995.1 Gammaproteobacteria bacterium
GCAACCAGCTTTTGTGCTGTATTTAGAACTGGATCCACATCAGCTGGATGTCAATGTCCATCCGGCGAAGCATGAAGTTCGTTTTCACCAAGCAAGATTAGTGCATGACTTTGTGGTCAGCGCGTTAGCCCAAGTGTGTCAGCAGCCCGCTTTATTAAACGATTTGCCCACAGAAACTTCGTTGTCAGACTCAGAACGAATCGCTGCGTCTCAACGCGAGCAAACGGTGTCTGTCGAAATTGCTGAGTCCTTGGGTAGTTACAATTCGGGTCAACGTAGCGGCGGAAGCGCTTCTGTCGCTTCGATACAACGCAGGTCGTCGCCAGCATTTGCACCCTTGCCGCCACTTTCAGCTTCCCGACATGGTGCTGGCTGGCCGTTGCCCAATGCCAACGCAATTGTTTCAGATCAGGAAAAACAAGCCGTAAGTAGCGATTTTTCGCTCAATACACAGCCTTTAAAACCGGCAGCAAAGACATCTGATGCGCTACCTTGGTTAGCAGGCGCTGGACAGTATGCGGTTGCCTCCATCAATGATCAGTTGTGGTTGGTTGATGCCAGTTACAGTCTGTGCAATTTGTGGTTAGCACAACCGCCTGCAGCTTCTGCGCTCATGTTACCGCTGCGGATACCGCTGCAACCAGTTGAAAAAGCTGCCTTGTTAACTTATGCAGAAAATTTAGCCGAAATCGGATTCGATGTGGTCTTGAATAACAATGTGTTGATAGTACGGGCAGTACCATTGTTGCTTCGTCAAACTGCACTGAGTCAATGGTTGCCCCTGTGGTGGCAACAATGGCCCCTGCAAGCAGAAGCGGGGACACAACAGCTGTTGCTTCATTTGATACAAAGTGGATTGCAACACCAATGGTTTTCTTTACCGGTTTTTTTAAACTTTTTCGCGCCGCATTTGTCGGAGCCTTCGACCTGGCACGCAGTGCCGCTCGATATTACATCCAGTCAGCTGTTGTTAGCGGCGAAGCAATGAGAAATTTTGAATGACAGTGCCGGTAATTTGTTTGATGGGGCCTACAGCGTCTGGGAAAACCGCGCTGGCGATCGAGTTAGTTGAGCAATTAAATGCAGAAATTATCAGTGTCGATAGCGCGCTGATTTATCGCGGAATGGATATAGGGACAGCAAAACCGTCAGCGGCTGAGTTACAACAAGCGCCGCATCGGCTAATCAATATTCTGGAGCCGACCGAAACCTATTCAGCAGCCGATTTTCGGCGTGATGCATTGTTGCATATTGAAGATATTCGTAATAAAGGCAAGGTTCCGCTGCTGGTTGGTGGTACCATGTTGTATTATAAGGCGTTATTGGAAGGTATCTCGCCGTTACCTGAAGCTTCAGCAGAAATTAGAGCACAGTTAGAGCTGCAGGCTAAGACTCTGGGCTGGGCTGCACTCCATCAGCAGTTAGCTGCGGTCGACCCGGTATCTGCGGCGAGGATCCATCCGAATGATCCACAAAGGATCAATCGGGCACTGGAAGTGTTTTTAGTCAGTGGCAAAAGTCTGACCGAATGGACTGCTGATAAAGGCGAAGCTTTTCCGTATCCGGTAAAGCAGTTTGCGATAGCGCCAACTGATCGCGCTTTGTTGCATCAACGTATCGAACTTCGGTTTATGCAAATGTTGCAACAAGGTTTTGAGGAAGAAGTCATTCAACTCAGACAACGGGGTGATTTGCATACTAATTTGCCTTCGATGCGCTGTGTTGGGTACCGCCAGATGTGGGATTATCTGGACGGGCTAGTGAGTTACCCTGAGATGGTGTATCGTGGTGTCGCCGCAACAAGGCAGCTGGCCAAAAGACAATTGACCTGGCTGCGCAGTTGGCAGGAATTAAACTGGCTGAAAAGTGAAGTTAGTCCTGCGGAAAACTTGCAAGCTGTTTTATCTTCGCTACGCTAATTTAGCGAGGAAAAAAAATCGTTATTTAACGACTTGAAATTAATATAATAATCCATATATCAAGAATCAGAACTAAGAAAAAGGAAAGCGGCACATGGCAAAGGGCCAATCTTTACAAGACCCATTTTTAAACACCTTACGACGGGAACGTATTCCAGTTTCTATTTATCTGGTGAATGGGATTAAATTACAGGGACAAATCGAATCATTTGATCAGTTTGTCATTTTGTTAAAAAACACTGTCAGTCAGATGGTGTACAAGCATGCTATCTCAACCGTGGTACCAGCTCGCGCTGTGAATACGATGGTCAGCCATGGCGCCGCCGGCGACATGGATGAGATAGAATAAAAAACAGGATACTATCGTTTGTTTGACCGTGAAACGCTGGCTGAGCAAGCGATCCTTGTACATGTTTTTTTTCCGCAAGAAAGCGCTTGTGAAGATCTTCATGAGTTGCAGATGTTGGTTTCTTCCGCGGGTGTTGCTGAACTGGCTGTTGTAAGTTGTAGCCGCAGTTCAATTGACGCCCGACTCTTCATCGGTTCCGGTAAAGCTGCCGAGGTCGCTCAGCAAGTTGCTGAACTCGCCGCAACTGTCGTTATTTTTAACCACGCATTGTCACCGGCGCAAACACGCAATCTTGAACGTGTTTTTCAGTGCCGGGTGATTGACCGCACCACGTTAATTCTTGATATTTTCGCGCAGCGTGCCCGCAGTTACGAAGGTAAATTGCAGGTAGAGTTAGCGCAACTTAAGCATTTAGCGTCCCGATTAATTCGTGGTTTTGATAACGAACGTCAAAAAGGTGGTATCGGTTTACGTGGTCCTGGCGAAACACAGCTGGAAACAGACCGACGGTTATTACGAGACCGGATTGCTGCACTGCACCAAAAACTCGAGAAGGTAGGCAAACAACGAGAGCAAGGCCGAAAAGCCAGACAACGTGCCGAAATTCCAGTTATTTCGCTAGTTGGCTACACCAATGCGGGTAAATCAACCTTGTTTAACCGACTGACTCAAGCTGAAGTCTATGCCGCAGATCAGCTTTTTGCGACTTTGGATCCAACTTTAAGACAAGTGAAGTTGGCCGATTTTGGCCAGCTCATCTTTGCTGATACCGTTGGTTTCATTCGACATTTACCACATGATTTAGTCGCCGCATTTAAATCGACGTTACAAGAAAGCCGCGAAGCTGATTTGCAATTGCATGTGATCGATCTCGCTGATCCACGACTTGACGATAACGTAAAACAAGTACAAAAGGTTTTGCACGAAATTGAAGCGGATGACTTACCGCAGCTGTTTGTGTATAACAAAATTGATGTACTGCAGCAAAATGCCAGGATTGAATACAATGAATCAGGCATGCCAACTGCAGTGTATCTATCGGCGCAAAGTGGTCTCGGTCTGGACTTATTGATTGAAGCAATTGTAGTTTTATTATCAGACAGTTATCAGCGCTTGAATTTAGCACTGCCGCCAGACGCAGCACCCTGGCGAGCCAAGTTTCACGAAATGGGGGCAGTCCAGCAAGAACATTTTGATGCAGAAGGTGTTTGTCTGCTGCAGATTGCACTGGCAAAACCGCAATGGGAACGCTTGCTAAAACATAGCGACGGCTTATTGCAAAATTATATCGTCTCGACCTGACTTTTTGATACATTAACCTCAACTGTTTACAGCAAGACGGAGTGAAGTATGGCTTGGAATGAGCCGGGCAATAACGGCAAAAACAATGATCCCTGGAACCAGGGTGGTAAAAACCAGGGCCCGCCTGATATGGATGAAGTATTCCGCAATTTGAGTAAAAAACTCGGTGGCATCTTCGGTGGTAACAAGGGCGGCTCTTCAGAAAACAATAACGGTGGCTCTGCCGCGTTGGTGTTGATACTGGTCGTCGCCTTGATTGGTTGGCTTTTCAGCGGTATTTACACAATCAAAGAATCAGAGCGGGGCGTGATCCTTCGTTTTGGCCAATACCACAGTGAAGTAAACCCAGGTATTAACTGGAAACCGACGTTTATTGACCAGGTGTTGCCGGTTGATATTAGCAGTGTCGAAACGTTAAAAGCGGACGGCTTTATGCTGACGCAGGATCAGAACTTAGTTCGGGTAACTTTCGAAGTGCAGTACCGGGTTGCTGATCCAAGACTTTACAAATTCGCTGTTGTTGATCCAGACAGTAGCTTGCGTCAGGCAACAGATGCGGCGTTGCGCTTTGTTGTTGGCCATTCAGTGATGGACGATGTCCTGACTAAAGGCCGTGAGCTGATCCGTCAGAATACCCGGGTTGAGTTAGAGGCTATCATCAAGCCTTACAACTTAGGCCTTGAAATTGTTGATGTGAACTTTAGAGATGCGCGTCCACCGGAAGAAGTGAAAGCAGCTTTTGACGATGCTATTGCAGCGCAAGAAGATGAGCAAAGATACATTCAGGAAGCGACAGCATATGCCAGAGCGATTGAGCCTGAAGCTCGTGGCCGTGTAAACCGCGTCATGCAGGAATCAGAAGCTTACAAGCAACAATCGCAATTAAAAGCGCAGGGTGAAGTCGCCCGCTTTGAAAAATTGTTGCCAGAGTACATAGCTTCGCCTCAGGTTACTCGTGAACGTCTGTACCTTGAGACGATGGAACAAGTGTACGGCAATACTTCCAAAGTATTGGTTGATGTGAAAAACGGCAATAATATTATGTATTTACCACTTGATAAAATGCTCAATCAAAACGGCGTGTCAAAGCCTGCAGTCGCAGAACCACGCATGAACAGTGTTGACGGTCGTTCCACTGATGTACGGGTTGACACACCTCGTTCAGATAGTAACAGAGCAGGGAGGGGCTAACCGATGAAGAATTTTGTGATTGCTTTATTGGCTTTAGTTGCAGTCGTCGTGTTTTCGTCACTGTTTGTGATTAAAGAAGGTGAACGCGGCATCGTGTTCCAATTCAGTAAAATCCAGCGTGATGCTGCCGGCAGTGTGGTGGTTTTTGAGCCAGGTTTACATTTTAAATTACCGCTGATCGAAAACGTCCGTATTTTAGATGCGAAAGTCCAAACGCTTGATGATGCAGCAGATCGATTTGTCACGGCTGAGAAAAAAGATTTACTGGTCGATAGTTATGTAAAGTGGCGGATCAAAGATTTTGGCAAATACTTCCTGTCAACAACTGGTCGTACCGATCGTGCTGAGACCTTACTGAAACAATACATTAATAACGGTTTACGGACTGAGTTTGGTACGCGCACCATTCAACAAATTGTTTCGGGTGAACGTGCTGAATTGATGACGGGTGCATTAGCACAAGCCGGCAAAGGCGCTGAGGAAATTGGTATTGAAATCCTCGATGTTCGGGTGAAGAAAATCAACTTACCGGATGAAATCAGTAACAACATCTTCCAACGGATGCGTGCTGAGCGGACCGCAGTTGCCAAAGAACACCGCGCGCGTGGTATGGAACAAAGTGAAATTATCCGTGCGGATGTTGACGCCAAAGTGACAGTTATGGTCGCAGAAGCTGAGCGTAATTCACGAACTGTACGTGGTGAAGGTGATGCATTAGCTGCCAAAGTGTACGCTGAGGCTTACAATAAAAATGCTGAATTTTTTAGCTTTGTCAGAAGCTTAGAAGCATACAATCGTAGCTTTAATAGCAAATCTGATATTTTAGTGGTGCAGCCTGACAGTGAGTTCTTTCAATACATGAAGTCACCGACAAAACCTTAGTATTTGTTTTTCTGAAAAAGGCGCCTTGGGCGCCTTTTTTTTCAGTGGAGTTTCAGCCAATGAACTATAAAACTTTTTATCATCGATTCTTACAGGCGAACTCGGGCGTCCAGCATTTCGCTTGTCATTCACATCACTATTGGCCTGACGTTACCCGGGATGCAGCATTAGCCTATTGGGACGACAGCGCCCGATGGGTGGATGACAAATGGGATTTTATCTTTGGTGAAAAAGTGCCGAAGGTGCAACAACAGATTGCTCAGCTATTGCAGTTAACAAAACCGCAGCAAATCGTGTTTGCACCCAACACCCATGAGTTGCTATTTCGTTTACTTAGTTGTTTTGACTGGCAACATCCCCTGAAAATTTTAGCGACTGATAGTGAGTTTCATAGTTTCAGTCGTCAAATCAAACGCTTGTCAGAGTTGCCGAATCTTGATTTGGTGCTAGTTCCGACAGAGCCTTTTGCATCTTTTGAGCAGCGCTTTGTCGAAGAATCGCAAAAGTTGCAACCAGATTTAGTGTTTTGTAGTCAGGTGTTTTTTAATTCAGGTGTCGCAATCGCCGATTTAACGACGTTTGTTGCAGCCATTGCCGACGTCACAGATGCCACTATTGCGATTGATGGTTATCACGGGTTTATGGCGTTGCCAACAGATTTGTCTGTATTGGAAGGTAGAATATTTTATCTGGCGGGTTCTTATAAATATGCGCAAGGCGGCGAAGGATGCTGCTTTATGGTGGTCCCGAAGGATAACCAATTTCGCCCGCTTTATACTGGATGGTTTGCAGAATTTGGCACTTTAGCGCAGGCAAAAACGACTCAAGTGCAATATAGCCAGGATGGTTATCAGTTCGCTGGGGCGACGATGGACTTCACAGCGCTCTATCGACTGGAAGCTGTGTTAGATTTATACCAGCAACAGCAGATCACAGTTTCTGCAGTGCATCAGCATGTACAGCAATTGCAACAGGCTTTCCTGGCCGAACTCGAACGTCAACAACATCCGATACTCAATTTTACGGCCTTGCTGCAGCAAGATCTTGCGAGCCATGGCCACTTTCTGACCTTTAAGCTTCCGACCACACAGCAGGTTTCAGAGTTAGCAAGCTATTTAAAGCTACACAAAGTGCATACCGACTATCGTGGTGATCGGTTGCGTTTTGGTTTTGCACCCTATCAGGAAGCTGCTGATTTTGATTTGTCTTGTCTGCGGCACTACAAAGAGGAATAAGGATGGAGCTATTCTGGTCTAGCTTGGCTTTGGTGTTGCTGCTGGAAGGGGTAGGCCCGCTATTGTTTCCGAATCAGTGGCAAAAGTACTTGCAGCGCCTTAGCGTCGAGTCGATTGCTAGTTTGCGGCAGATTGGCGCTGTACTTTGTGCTGCATCACTCCTCATTTATATGTTTCTGACTTAAATTGTTGGAAATCCAGACGTCTTTGAAAGTTATTTACCAGTGAAATGTGAATGAATTCAACCAGCTGAAAAATCAGTTGGTTTTTTTTTCCCCTTGCGGCTGAACTTTGCGATTTATTTTGGTAGAATCCCCGCCTAATTTTTCTCCATGATGTAGGAACCATGGCCAAAAACGTTGTTGTGCTCGGCACCCAATGGGGTGACGAAGGAAAAGGTAAAATCGTCGATTTATTAACCGACAAGGCTAGCTATGTAGTGCGTTATCAGGGCGGTCATAATGCCGGCCATACTCTGGTAATCGACGGCGAAAAAACCGTGTTGCACTTGATTCCATCAGGTATTTTACGTGCAAACGTAAAATGTGTGATTGGTAACGGCGTGGTGCTGTCCCCGGAAGCGTTTTTAAAAGAGATGACTATGCTCGAAGAGCGTGGCGTCCCTGTGAAAGAACGTTTACTGGTCAGCGAAGCTTGTCCCCTGATCCTCCCATTCCACGTTGCATTGGACGTGGCTCGTGAAGCTGCCCGTGGCGATAAAAAAATCGGCACCACAGGCCGTGGTATCGGCCCAGCTTACGAAGATAAAGTCGCCCGTCGTGGTCTGCGTATTGGTGATTTGTTTAATCCGACTTTGTTTGCTGAAAAGCTAAAAGTTCTGATGGAACTGCATAACTTCACGCTGACGCAGTACTATAAATTGGATCCGATTGATTACCAGACAACCTTAGACAATGCCTTATCTATGGCAGATACCTTAAAGTCGATGGTCGTTGATGTGACTGATTTACTGGACAAAGCGCGTAAAGCGGGTCAGGAAATCATGTTCGAAGGTGCCCAAGGCACATTACTGGATATCGATCACGGTACTTATCCTTATGTAACTTCGTCTAATACTACAGCCGGTGGTGTTGCGACAGGTGCAGGTTTTGGTCCGCGTTACATTGATTATGTGCTGGGTATTGTCAAAGCGTACACCACGCGTGTTGGTTCAGGTCCTTTCCCAACTGAACTGGACTGTGAGATCGGCGAGCACCTTGGCGTAAAAGGCCATGAGTTTGGTGCAACGACTGGTCGTAAACGCCGTTGTGGTTGGTTTGATGCAGTCGCGGTTCGCCGTGCTGTACAGCTAAACAGTATTTCTGGTTTCTGCTTAACCAAACTAGACGTGATGGATGGCCTGACTGAAGTGAAAATCTGTGTTGGGTATCGTCAACCAGATGGCTCCGTCACTGATGTTCCGCCATTGGCTGCAGAAGGCTATGAACTGGTGACTCCGGTATACGAAACGATGCCTGGTTGGTCAGAGTCGACTTTTGGTGTGCAAACCTTAGCGGGTTTACCACAAAACGCACTTAACTATATTAAGCGTTTAGAAGAAGTGACTGGTGTCCCTATTGATATCGTCTCAACAGGCCCAGACCGCGTTCAGACAATTGTGTTGCTTCATCCATTTGCTTGATTAAATCTATCTGCATTAAAACGCTGCCAGGTGCAGCGTTTTTTTATGCCTGCCAAAATGTCCGAGGCTAGACAGTGAAAAGTATGCTTCTGGCATCTTTATTTATCTCATCAGAAATGGCAGCTGAATTGGCAAGAATATTGTATAAAGATAATTCAGCA
>JAHJNE010000053.1 GCA_018820995.1 Gammaproteobacteria bacterium
GATGACACCGGTACCTTATCCAGCTGGCTGGTATTTAGCATGTTAGGGTTGTACCCGACCGATCCGGGGAACCCGCAATACACCGTTTTCAGCCCCACAGTAAAGCGTGCCCGCATCCGCTTACATCCGGCTTATTACCCGGGGAAAATGCTGGAAATTCAGCAAAATACCAACAGCACAGGACCAGTCAACAAAGGACAATTCAACAGCTGGCAAAATCAACCGCTGACTTCGCCATTTATCAGCCATGAACAATTGGTACAAGGCGGCACCTTAAGGTTGCAGTAAATCGACAGGGCTGGTTGGGCATGAAGAGATAGTTTTGTCGCAGTAAGCGGCTGAATCGACAAACGATCCAGCCGCCACATCGCCAAGGTTTAATACGTTTTAAGACTGCGCTGGCCAGTTCCGATCTTGCCAGTGATACATCTGTAAACTAAACATCACCGCCAGCAGCCACTGCTGCTGTGCAGGCGTGACATCATTGCCGAGCCATAACCGTGATTGATTCAAACTGAGTTGCTGCGCAGACTGTACCTCCGCATCTTTTGCGAATAAATATCCCACTTCGACTGGCTGATATAGCTCATTGTATTGTGATAAATCAGGCCCGGAGTGCACTGGCGTCAGGTCGATCACTTGCTTGCCCTGATGCAGGCGAAAGGTCGGTGCAGAGCCAGCTTTTCGTTCAACCACTAATTCAGAAATCTGGCCGTTCTGCGTCAAGCGGCAGCCAAAATAAGTGACCACGGGCTGGGACGTTTGCCAGTTGTAACTGTTCACGCCATTGTCCAGCGTCTCTTCACCAGTCCCAAAGACCAGCAATTGGCAATCGCTATGCACTGGCGCTAAGCCTGCAGCGGCGACGTTAAAGTTAAAACTTTGTTCAGCGCGTGTACTGAAGTCACTTACCAGATCACCACGGGTATTCACTGTGTCATGAAATAACAGCTGGAATAATAAACCACCGGTGACGGTAGTTTTCCAACCGGTATTCATCGTCACTTTTTCCATATATTTGCCCGATAAATTCATCTGCTCTATCTGAAACGGACCAATATTTTGCTGAAAAGCGGCATCACTCATCGTCACGACCGGTCGTTTCACTGGGTACTGCTGGGCTTGTTGACTAAAAGTGGCGGGAATTGGCATCTCGGTTTCAGGGGGCATTTGACAGCCAGCAAGGGCTGAAACGCAAAGCAAGGTACTTATTGTTAATTTTATTCTCATCAGAACGCTCCGGCCTATAAGTTAAATAACAAATACAAATTGACAACACTGAGTAAACAATAAAATACCTTTATCGCAACTGAACAAAGCCTCAGATTTTCATCCGGAAATATGACCAATAATAATTACAAGAATAGGTACATTTTTCGCGTTCAAACTGCCTGTTTTTGCGGCGACGAGCGAAAGGAAGACCTTGCTCATTTAAGAATCACACTTTAGAATGATCGTTCATTCTAAAGCTGGAGCCCGATATGCCATCCTCAAATTCATCCCTGTTGCAGCGCAAGCCGCTGTTCAAGCCTCTGGCTGCTGCCTTATTAACCGCATTAGTGCTGCAAGGTTGTAGCGAACCTGCCAAGCAATCAGCGCCAGCCGCAGCGCCGGTGGAAGTTGGTGTAGTCACCCTGCAACCACAACAGGTCACTTTAAATACCGAATTACCAGGTCGCACCGTGGCGTGGCAATTAGCAGAAATCAGACCGCAGGTTGGCGGTATTGTGCTCAAACGACTGTTCACTGAAGGCGGTGAAGTCAAAGCCGGTGATACTTTGTATCAGATTGACCCGGCAACTTTTGCTGCTGATCAACAAAGCGCAGCCGCTGCTGTTGCCCGCGCCGACGCGAATTTGCAACTAGCCGCCGCCAAAGCCAGCCGCTATCAGCAGATGATCAAACAGCGCCTAATCAGCCAACAAGATTTTGATGACGTCGCTGCACAGCATCAACAAGCCAAAGCCGAACTGCTGGCTGCCAAAGCCCAGCTACGCAGTGCACAAATTCAACTGGATTACAGCAAAGTCACAGCGCCAATTAGTGGCCGGATTGGCAAATCAGCCGTCACCGCCGGTGCACTGGTCAGCGCCAATCAAGCGCAAGCGCTGGCAGTGGTGCAACAGTTGGATCCGATTTATGTTGAAGTCACCCAATCCAGCGCTGAGCTTTTAAAATTGAAAAAGGCCCTGGCCAGCGGTGCGTTAAATGCCGCCGGCACTGAAGTTAGCCTGACACTGGAAGATGGCAGCACTTACGCCGAAAAAGGCACCTTACAATTTTCCGAAGTGAGCGTTGACGCCAGCACTGGTTCCGTGGTGCTCCGGGCAGAATTTGCCAATCCAAATCAGCTGTTACTACCCGGGATGTATGTACGGGCAACGATGGAAACCGGCAGCAAAACGGCCGCTATTCTGGCGCCACAACGCGGCATTAGCCGCAATGCGAAAGGCGAAGCAACCGCGCTGGTGGTCAATGCGCAAGGTATCGTTGAAGCGCGGATCGTGAAGGCCAGCCGAACGATGGCCAGTGAGCACTCAGCGCCAGGCAGTGCTGCCGACCAATGGCTGATTGAAAGCGGTTTAGCTGCTGGCGACCAGTTGATTGTTGAAGGGTTACAAAAAGTACGTCCTGGCGCAGCTGCCAAAGCGGTGCCTTTTGTCGAGGCTGGCGCAGGCCAGGCTCAAGCAGCAAAACCAACTGCTGAGACCAAAGCAACAGGAGCGAAATAATGAGTCGATTTTTCATTGACCGGCCGATTTTCGCCTGGGTCATCGCTATTGTCATTATGTTGGCCGGTGTGCTCGCCATCAGCGGATTGCCGATTGCGCAATATCCGTCGATTGCCCCGCCAGCCATCAGCATTACCGCCAGTTATCCTGGCGCTTCAGCCCGCACCCTCGAAGACAGTGTGACTCAGGTCATTGAGCAAAAAATGAAAGGCCTCGACGGCTTGCTGTATATGTCGGCAACCTCTGAATCGAGCGGCACCGCCACTATTACCCTGACCTTTAGCGCCGATACCAATCCGGATATCGCGCAGGTTCAGGTGCAGAATAAACTGGCGTTAGCGACGCCCTTGTTGCCACAAGAAGTGCAGCGCCAGGGTGTGCAAGTGGCCAAATCGGCGCGTAACTTTCTGCTGGTAATGGGGTTTGTGTCTGAAGATGGTTCGATGAGCAATATCGACATCGGCGACTATGTCAGTGCCAATGTGCAAGACGTATTGGCGCGGGTCGATGGCGTCGGTGAAATTCAGATGTTTGGCAGCCAATATGCCATGCGCATTTGGCTGGATCCGGCTAAATTGGCCAACTACAAGTTAATGCCATCGGATATCAGCGCCGCCATTGTGGCGCAAAATGCGCAAATTTCTGCCGGACAACTGGGTGGTTTACCGGCCGTCGCCGGGCAGCAAATGAATGCCTCCATTACCGCACAAAGCCGGTTACAGAACACCGAGCAATTTGGCAATATTTTGCTGCGCATCAATACCGACGGTTCGGCTGTTCGCTTGTCTGACGTGGCGCGTATTGAACTGGGTGGCGAAAGTTATCAGATTTCAGCCCGTTATAACGGCAAGCCGGCCACCGGTTTAGGCGTCAAACTCGCCAGCGGCGCCAATGCCTTGTCAACGGCTGACGGTGTCAAAGCCGCCATTGAAAATATGCGTCCGTATTTCCCAACCGGCTTGCAAGCCGTCGTGCCTTACGACACCAC
>JAHJNE010000508.1 GCA_018820995.1 Gammaproteobacteria bacterium
AGCATGAACAAAACAGCGGTAGAACCGCCAACCGTCATTAATATTTTATGTTTTATTGATGTTATTTTTTTATACAACATAGGACCCCCAAAAAGTTGCCGCCCCATAAAAACATATCGACTAACAGAAATCCAGAGGGCTTTTCGTTCAAAGATTTTTCATCAGATGCTAATGTAATGCACTCATTTAGCGCGTAATCTGCCACAGCAAGTGACAAAATAAAGGCTATAGATTTTAGAAGTCTGATGAAAGGCGGCTGCAGCAAGTAAAAAAGCGCAGTGTCGCCGCACCAAAAAGGCGCAATAGAACACGACATGACTCGCGATTGAAATAGCAGCTGATAACAATTTTGACTTCACAGCATAAAAAACTGTTCAATCGACGGCAAAGATAAAATTTCAGAATGACTGTTATACGCGTCGATCTCTGCTACAGGCGCTCAGTGATAACCAAGATGAATTAGACAACCGCTTTACCCGTCTCCCTTTTACAATAAAACCGAAATGAACAATGAATAGCCTGGAGCGTTTTAGAGAGGTTTCGCTGGTTCCGAAGGAATTTTCTACAGGGATGTAGAAAACACTAAAACGCATGGAACGTTTTGGACAGCTTCAGCTGGTTCCGCAGGAATTTTCTACAGGGATGTAGAAAACAAAAAACCTGCTCAAGGCAGGTTTAATGGTGGACGCAGGAGGATTCGAACCTCCGACCGCTCGGTTCGTAGCCGAGTACTCTATCCAGCTGAGCTATGCGTCCGTTGTACTACTTTAACTAATCTTACTACTTTTTTTACTTCATCCAGCAAGGTAACGTTTCTAGTTGATTTAGATGGTGGACGCAGGAGGATTCGAACCTCCGACCGCTCGGTTCGTAGCCGAGTACTCTATCCAGCTGAGCTATGCGTCCATCTTATCTAAAACAACTGGCGGAGGGAGAGGGATTCGAACCCTCGATAGAGTTTCCCCTATACACCCTTAGCAGGGGTGCGCCTTCAGCCACTCGGCCATCTCTCCGCGCTACGTTGCGGTGCGTATATTAATGTCTCAGGAAAATAAGTCAAACATTTTTTCCAGCTTAAAAGTTTGTTTGCTGACCTTTTAAGCAATCTGAGCAATTAATGACAAAACCGGGTAAAAATCAAACAACAAAACAACAAAAACAAATATTTAGCGCGACAGTATTATTGATCGTCTTCCGGCGTATAACTGCCTGGAGTTCCTTTTTCGGCCTGAATTCGCATGTAAATTTCTTCACGGTGAACTGAGACTTCTTTTGGTGCATTGACGCCAATCCGAACTTGGTTTCCTTTGACACCTAATACAGTGACTGTGACTTCGTCACCAATCATCAAAGTCTCACCGACTCTACGAGTTAATATAAGCATTCGCTTGCTCCTATCCTTTTTAAAATCCAGCTTATTTATACGACGCATCGCCTATCGGGTGCCGCGTCCATGTCCACAATCATAACTCAGCATTCAAATTTATGAAAATACTGGAATTAATTCTCCGTGGTTATTAATACCTGATGCAGGCGCGCCGCAACTTTTTCAAGGAGCTCCGCTGCGATTAGTACTGAAAATCTACTTTCAGAATGACAAAGTGCCCAAATTTGCACATTCATTTCCAACAGTAGATGAAAGATTTTGGCAACTAACACCGGATCAGACTTAATTCCGACCCCTACAACCGACAGTTTAGCAAGGTTCTGGTCGGGATGATGCACAGTAATAACACTATTTTCAGTTATTTTCTGCAATGCATCAGTCACTTGAATCAAATCCGTTGCCGCCAGACTGAAGCTCATTGTCAGCCGGTCTGGCCATTGCCCTGACTGTTGTAACATATCAGTTTCAATATTCAGTTCTGACAACATACCGACAACTTGCTGCCACTGCACCACGGTGATCGTTTCCAGTCGCAACAACGTGATTCCGCTTTGTACAGCAATCCCAGAAATGAGAGGCAATGTTATTAACTTATTCTCATCCACAATTAAAGTTCCGGCATCTGGTTTAAAGGTTGATAGCACTCGAAGCGGCACTTGAAAACGACCGGCATATTCCACTGAGCGCGAATGCAATACTTTTGCGCCCAAGCTTGCCAATTCGAGCATATCAGTAAAAGGCATGAACGGCAGTCGCCGAGCTTCCGGGCAAATACGCGGGTCGATGGTATATACGCCATCAACGTCAGTATAGATCTGGCACTCGTCGGCATTAATCGCTGCCGCGAGGGCAACAGCCGAAGTATCAGAACCTCCTCGGCCCAAAGTCGTGACATTGCCTTCAATATCACGGCCCTGAAAACCGGCAGCGACCACAATGTGCCCCTGCTCTAACTCTTGTTCAAGTCTTTGACTATCGACCGATAAAATTCGTGCTTTGCCAAATTTATTATCAGTGTGGATACAAATTTGGTCAGCTAGTAATGAAACTGCCGGAAATCCCCGCTTAATGAGCGCCATCGCTAGCAAAGCGACCGTCACCTGTTCGCCAGTCGCGGCCAGTACGTCAAGCTCGCGGCTTGCTGCCCGAGAGTCAATTTGTTGGGCTAAGCCAAGCAGGCGATTGGTTTCGCCAGCCATCGCTGACACCACAGCCACCACTTTATGGCCCGCTTGGATACTGCGGATGATCAGCTCCGCCACCTGTTCAATCCGATCGGTGGACCCGACTGAGGTGCCACCGAACTTCTGGACCAATAACGCCACTTAAGTTACAGCTTTGAACTTAAATAATCAGTCGCCGCCGCCAGCACGTCAGGTAAAGCAGCACTATTGGTACCGCCAGCCTGCGCCAGGTCTGGTTTACCGCCACCTTTACCCCCAACCTGCTCAGCTGCCCAGCCGATGAAAGCGCCGGCCTGTACCTTATCAGTTAAGTCTTTGGTGACTCCGGCGATTAAGCTGACTTTGTCGTCTGCCGCAGTCGCCAGCAAAATCACGCCTGAACCTAATTTCACTTTTAGCTCATCAACCATGGTGCGGAACCCCTTGGCATCAGCACCCGGTAAATTGGCAATCAGTACTTTTACACCATTAATCTGCACTACTTGATCCAGCAATGACGCACCTGCCGCGCTCGCCATTTTAGATTTGAGCTGCTCCAGTTCTTTCTCCAGAGCTTTGCTTTTGTCCAGCGCTTGGGTCACGCGCTCAGCAATGCTCATGACATCACCTTTGAGCATCGAGGCCACAAGTTGTGCCTGTAGTTCGAGTTTATGCAAATGGGCAATTGCGCCCTCGCCTGTGACAGCTTCAATCCGGCGAATGCCAGCTGCAATACCACTTTCCACTACAATTTTGAACAAGCCGATATCGCCGGTGCGCGCTACGTGCGTGCCACCACAAAGTTCTGTGGAGAAGGATCCCATTGATAACACCCGAACATCGTCATCATATTTTTCGCCAAACAATGCCATCGCTCCAGCCGCTTTGGCTGCATCTAAGTTCATTAAACGCGTCGAAACTTCATGGTTCTGCTGAATTTGCTGGTTCACCAGCACTTCGATGGTCCGAATTTCATCGGCTTTAAGCGCTTCAAAATGCGAAAAGTCAAAACGTAACCGCTCAGCACCAACCAACGAGCCTTTTTGCGTGACATGCTCACCCAGCACTTGCCGAAGCGCGGCGTGCAATAAGTGTGTTGCTGAGTGGTTTTTCTTAATCGCATCACGACGGGCACTGTCGATGACCGCTTCAACCCGGTCATTGAGTTGCAGAGCACCAGACAAGGTGCCTTTGTGCGCAAATGCTTTGCCAATTTTCACTGTGTCTGTGACGGTGAACACGCCACCATCTGCCAGTTTTAACACACCGGCATCACCACTCTGACCACCTGATTCGGCGTAAAATGGCGTTTGGTCCAGAATAATCAACGCTTGCTGACCATCAATGAGCGACGTGACCACTTCGCCATCACGCAGAATTTCAACGACGGTGGCGTTGCCATGTTCTTCGGTATAACCGGTAAATTCAGTGACGTTACTTGAAGTCAGCGCCTGATTGTAATCGGCACCAAAGTTGGAAGCTTGCTGAGCACGTTTGCGCTGTGCTTCCATCGCCGCTTCAAAACCTGCCTGATCAACGGTAAAACCACGTTCACGCGCGACATCAGAGGTTAAATCAATCGGGAAACCGTAAGTGTCATAAAGCTTAAACGCTACTTCACCTGGGATCTCAGTGCTCCCTGCCAGGTTATCCAGCGCATCGGTCAACAACGACAAACCACGCTCAAGCGTTTTACCAAACTGCTCTTCTTCCATTCGCAGTACTTTTTCAATGATGGCTTGTTTTTCAATCAGTTCCGGGTAGGCTTCGCCCATCTGTACGCCAAGTTCGGCCACTAGCTTGCTGAAAAATACACCTTTAGCGCCCAGTTGGTTGCCATGACGCACCGCACGACGGATGATCCGACGCAGCACATAACCACGGCCTTCGTTGCTTGGCATCACACCATCAATCACTAAAAATGAACAAGAACGAATATGGTCGGCAATCACGCGCAGTGATTTATTGTCCAGATCGGTAGTGCCGGTAATGGCTGCCGCCGCTTTAATCAACCCCTGGAAAATATCAATTTCATAGTTGCTATGGACGTTCTGTAAAATGGCGGAAATACGTTCCAGGCCCATACCGGTATCAACACTTGGTTTTGGCAGCGGTTCCATCCGGCCATCGGCATGGCGGTTGAACTGCATAAATACGTTGTTCCAGATTTCGATAAAACGGTCACCATCTTCTTCTGCTGAGCCCGGAGGGCCACCCCAAATGTGGTCACCGTGATCGTAAAAAATCTCAGTACATGGGCCACAAGGACCAGTATCACCCATCGCCCAGAAGTTATCTGACGCATAAGGTGCGCCCTTGTTGTCACCGATCCTAATAGCGCGATCTGCTGGAATACCAATCTCTTTGGTCCAGATATCATAAGCTTCGTCATCGGTGGCATAGACGGTAATCAGCAATTTTTCTTTTGGCAATTGCAGCACTTCGGTCAGAAATTGCCAGGCATAATGGATCGCTTCACGTTTGAAATAATCACCAAAACTGAAGTTGCCCAGCATCTCGAAAAATGTGTGGTGACGCGCGGTGTAACCGACGTTTTCTAAATCGTTATGTTTACCGCCAGCGCGCACACAACGTTGCGACGATACGGCGCGGCTGTAATTGCGTTTATCCTGACCTAAAAATACGTCCTTAAACTGCACCATACCGGCATTGGTAAACAGCAAAGTTGGGTCGTTCCCCGGGATCAAAGAACTGCTGCTCACAATTTGGTGATCTTTACTGGCGAAATAATCGAGAAATGCGCGCCGAAGCTGCGCTGAAGTCATGTACATAACCAAATCCTAACTGTCTTGATGTTGTAAGGCGTATTGGATTTGCCCGGAGGTAAAACCCCGCCGCTGCAAAAATCCCATGCGTTTTTGTTTGTCCTGAAAATCTTTGATTGGCTTGTCGGCAAATTTTTTCTGATATTGTGCCAAAGCCAACGCAAACCAATCGATTTCAAGCTCGTCGATGGTTTGCGTTAATAATTCGCGATCAATCCCCTGCTCGCGTGCCGCTTGGGACACTACCGCAAAGCCATAACCTTTATTCACTTTTGAACGTACCAACATAGCGCAATACCGACTATCACTTTGATAGTTCTGGCCAGTACACCAGTCAATGACGTTGACGACATCGTCTAACGCGCCGCCTTTTTGCTGTAACTTTTGCTTGAGCTCAACACAGCTTTGGTCGCGACGACTTAATAAATCAATCGCAATTTTCTTCAGCTCAGCAACGGTGAGCTTTTGTTCTTCGTCCGGCTCAGACCTCAAGGAAACCAGCCTTGTCATCATTTTTACCATCAGTATCGTCGTTATCCACCGGTGTTAACGCAAAGAACTCGGTGAATGATAAGAAAAAGCTTATTGATAACAATGGCAGTACTACCAACCAGCTAATGAATAAACTAGGGATGCCGGTACTGATCAATAACATCGCTACCACGCCGTATACCGACAGCGGCTGTACATTGCGCCAACAGGCTATAAAGCTGGCCTGAAAGATCGGCACTAATCGGGATTCTTTGAGAAAATAAGCGATGGCAATCGCATAGGCGAATAACATTAACACCAGCGTCATGCCCGACACAAATATCAATAATAACAAGAAGTTGACACTACCAGTTTGTACTTGTTGATAAAGCTCAGTCGCAAGCAAGGTTAATGGAATGCTCAATAGCATATTGGCCGCAGCTAATCGGATAAAAACCGCCCGGCAAGCGGTTTCTTTCAGTGGTTGCCAGAATTGAGTCAACCCGACCGTTTCACCTTTTTGACGGGCCACAATGCAGCGGTACAAGCCAGCCGTCAGAAATGGATTTAATAACGCGACCGCAACGCCCAGCAGTGGATGCATAGCGCCTAGTAACGTTGACAAGTGAATAATAAATACCAGTTGGATCCACAAACCCGGCTGTTGTTTAAACAGCGTCCAGCCTTGTTGCAACCAACGTAACCCTGCCGCGGCAGGAGCCCGGCGTACCACCAGTTGCAATTTCATATGTTTCTCTCCAAACCCAACATCATCGTTACCCTGGATCCTGTTTATGCAGTGGCGCTGACAGATGCAGCACTTTTCGCGGGTTTTAAAAGCGGTCTATCATACTGCAAAAAAGGCTGAATACCAATCAAGACGGGCTTGGCAACAGGTAACCGCGGCAAGAGTTGCATGCCAATAAATAGCTGAGGATTATTGGCGATTGAGTAGACAATCGAACTCAACATGGTTAACACAGCCAAGTTTGTGGTACAGAAACTCTATATCCAGCTTTTTTAAAGCTATTTAGCCCATTGTTGTAAAAATGCTCGCGACCATTTCCTCGATTTAAAAGCTTCATTTCACGCTAAAGCGCTACCAAAATTCAACCTTTAGAAACAAATAAACAATTAAATGAACACTTTTGATATTTTAACTTGACAGAAAAGATGTCAAAATGTTTCAAACATTCATCCAGCGCTAATCAGCTTCAGGAGATTGCGCAGCCCCAAGTTTTCATCTCATACACAAGGATTGTCATGGACAACATAACTGCAGTAGTGCAAAAAGCCCGCAGTGGCAGAATTAGTTTTAGCGGCCAGGGTGGCGAATTTTTTGGGATTTGGATCGTCAATGTGCTACTGAGCATCCTGACGTTAGGGATTTACAGCGCTTGGGCCAAAGTCCGCACCCACCAATACTTCTACGGCCATACCAAAATTGATGGCCATGCCTTTCGATACCTCGCGACACCAATGCAAATATTAAAAGGACGTTTGTTGGCAGTGCTGGTGTTTTTAGTAGTGTCAATCCTCAGTAATTTATTCCCGCTGGTGGCGATTGTCGCTTCCATTGCATTATTAATTTTGATGCCATGGTTATTAATTATGGGCTTGCGTTTTAACTTACGAATGACCAGCTACCGGAATGTGCGTTTTGGATTTAATGGCAGTTACGGCGATGCCATGTTGTATTTTCTGGTGCTGCCGGTCTTAACCGTTTTTACTCTATATCTCGCCATGCCTTATGCCATGAAACGACTTGATCAGTTTGTTTATAGCAATATTACGTATGGCGGCAAAGAATTTGAAGTCAACACTGAAACCGGTACTTATTACCAGGCCGTATTGATGGCGATCCTGGTCACTCTGGGACTGGCTGCTGTGGGTTGGATGCTGTCTTACGCAATTTTGCCACTGTTGGGCAAAAGTATCACCACCAGCCCGCTATTAATGTTGCCATTATTCGCAGCCTACTTTGTCGTGTTTACGCTCGCTGGTGCGGTCTATCAGGCAATCATTCGTAATCACCTGTTTAACTCTACTGAGTTACCGGAATTGGTTAGTTTTAAGTCTGATGTACCGACCGGCAAGTTATTTGTCGTCAGTCTGACCAATCTACTCGCGGTTATCTTTAGCCTGGGACTGGCCTATCCATGGGCGACTATCCGCATGACCAGATTGTTGGCTACTCATACGGAAGTTCGGGTACAACCGGCATTGGACTTGATGCGCGATCAGCTAGCCGCAGAATCATCAGCATTTGCTGAAGATATTGCAGGTTTATACGATGCCGATTTCTCGTTAACCTGAGTCAACGATGCAATCTATTCCAGGCACCTATTATCTGGCGGCCAGCAGCCAATGCTGCGCTGCCTTATTACGTTATTCTGAGCACAATATCACTGTCATGGCGATCGACGATGGCCACTCGGTCTTGTGGCAAAGCGAAGACTTCAGCACGGGCGCCGATCTTCCCGGCTTACCGCTGGAAATCCGCTTTGCTGATGGCAGCTATTTTTTACCAGATAGCAGCATGGTGCGGTTAAATCCACGCCACAGAGCAGGATTAGCGACCAGACTCGAGCAGCACAAAGGTATCATTTTATTATCGGTGTTTTTAGTCCCCGTGTTGTTGTGGTGGACCACTATGGTTGGGATCCCGAAACTTGCAGTCGCGATAGTCCCGTGGGTACCACCTGCGGCCATCCAGGCGGTCGACAAGCAAACATTGCTGATACTGGACAAAACCTGGCTCAACCCTTCGGAATTACCAATCCAAACCCAGCAACAACTGCAACAACAATGGCTGCAGGCGATGGCGACCATACCGCAACGGCACCAGGTTCCGGTAGATATTCAATTCCGCCAGTCAAAGCATCTTGGACCCAATGCTTTTGCTCTACCTGCTGGAACCGTGGTTTTTACCGATGAACTGGTGAATTTACTGCAAGATAACCCGGATGCCCTGCTCGCGGTATTTTTGCATGAAGTTGGCCATGTCCGGTATCAACATGGGATGACCTTGTTAGTACAATCAACGGCGACCAGCTTAGTTTTTGCGATGTTGTTTACCGATTTGGAAGGGATCACTGAAGTCATTTTAGGGGGCGGAAGTAGCTTATTGCAGGCGGCATTCTCGCGGCAAATGGAAACGCAAGCTGATGATTTTTCGACGAACTTGCTACACAAACTCGGTAAAACCAACGCTGGTTTTATCGAAGCAATGCAAGCCATCAGTGGCGCCAGCGACGGCAAAACAGGCAAGGAGTTAGAAAACTGGACGCGTTATCTGAGCTCTCACCCTAGCAGCGAGCAGCGGATCAACAAAGCCAAAACGCAGCAAAAGTCAGATTAGCGCATGCTGAGCTGAACAATGGTCAGTTGAAGAATAGTCAGATCAAATTGTAAAGCATATAACGTCCAGGGCGCCGTGGTTAAAACACCACAGGACGCCCTGGCACTATGAATATTAACGAACAATATCCATTTCTTTTAGCAGGTTACCTGCACCATCGACTTTATCCATTTGCCACAGCATATAACGGCTGTCGACGTGGATAGAACGGTTGAGCATCGGATCGTAATCGACATCGCCGATAATGCCTTCAATGACACCATCAAACAACAAACCAACGAGCTCGGCTTTACCGTTTAATGTCGGTGAGCCTGAGTTACCGCCAGTAGTGTCAACATTACTTAAGAAGTTCACCGGCACGGTGTTTAATACCGGATGAGTGTAGTCGGTAAAATCGCCTTTTTTAATCGCTGCCAACTGTGCTGCCGGGGCATCAAATGGATCAATACCGGTGGCTTTTTCCACAATGCCTTTTACTGTGGTAAAAGGCGTGTAGCTGACAGCATCCCGCGGCTGATAACCCTGCACAGTGCCGAATGTTACCCGCAAGGTGCTATTCGCATCGGCATAAACCGGTTTATTTTGAGTTTTGTTAAAGGCGATCACGGCTTCCATCACTTTTGGCCGGGCGACCGCTAACTTACCCATCAGCTCTTTATCGTTATTTTCATCGGCCAAATCAGTATCGAACATCGCGACTGCAAACTGAATCATCGGATCGTTGCTGGCTTTAAAATCGTCGACTGATTTACCAACCCAGGCCAAGCGTTCGGTTTCGTCGCCCAACTTGGTTTGCTGATACATTGCTTGTAGTTTTTCTTTCAGCACTTTTTCGTCGAAGTCAGCACCTTTTAACCCAAAAAAAGTGTCAAAAGCAGCAACCCGTTGTTTTGCGGGTAACTGGCTGTAATGTTTCAGGAAATGAAAAGCGATTTCCAAATCAACCTGGGCATCAAAACTACGTGACATCCGTTTCAAGCCAGAGACAAAACGCTCTTGATCCCGATCCTGATAGCCGGATTCGCGCTCTTCATTGGGCTTGGTCGCTTCGTTTGCCAGTCGGTAAAGTCGGCGCGCCGTGCTGAATGTCTGGGCGTAGCGGAAGTAGTTTAAAATCAGATCCCGTTGCTGGAACTCAATACTTTGTTCAGATAATTCCTGCAGATTTTTCAGCGCTGGCGCAAAACGTGCTTGCCGTGCAGCATCAGCTTTAATCCAGCGTTGCATCACTTGCTCAGATTCATCCTTGCGCTGCTGGGTGGTGCCCTTCTGGTAACTTTGCAACATGCCTTCATAGTTTTTGGCATAGTTGGCAAGGCCAGCCAGAATCGATTCATATTTAATTCTGGCTTCTGAACCTGCCGGCGCAATTTCTTTAATTAACGCAATGGTTTCTTCGCGGTAGGCTTTAGAAAGGGGCAGGTTTTGCGTGAACATATTTTTAAGTTCAAACGCTGTGTTGTAACGGTTGGTACGGCCAGGGTAACCAATGACCATTACAAAATCATTTTCCTGCACGCCTTTGGCAGACACTTTTAAGAAGGATGGTGGCGTAAATGGCACATTGTCAGCGCTAAATTCTGCCGGTTTGCCATCTTTGCCAACATAAGCCCGGTAAAATGAATAATCGCCGGTATGGCGTGGCCACATCCAGTTGTCGATGTCGCCACCAAATTTACCCACACCGCCAGCCGGTGCATGCACTAAACGTACGTCTTTAATTTCCAGCTGTTTGATCAGGTAATATTCCAGACCACCGTGAAAACTATACACCCCACACCGATAACCGGCCGTCGCTTCACATTCTGCAATCAGCTCTTTGCGCAGCTGATCAATTTTATCAAACCGTTCTTTACCCAG
>JAHJNE010000509.1 GCA_018820995.1 Gammaproteobacteria bacterium
CCGAACCGGCAGGCGATTCAGGACAAAGGCTCGGGCACTGTTGTGATCCGTTTAAATAAACCACGTCAACCACTTCATCATTAGCTTTTTTTACAAAATAATTTCAACCACGATGAACGGATTGGGGGTCATCATTTTCACCTCGTAATACCATAAGAATATCCCGAGTTATCGCATGGGCGGGCCAGTGTAAAAATTGACAGCGTTGACAGCGACAGTTCGGTTATACTGGTACGACATCCCAAAACAAGCGACCTGTCACAGAGTCGTGTCCAAGACAAAGATAGCGCGGTGGAGTTTTTATGAAAGATGTTGTCATCAGCGGCTCTGGGGTATTTACTCCAGCTTCAATCGTCACTAACGAAGAATTGGTGGCCAGTTTTAATCAATATGTTGATTTATTTAATGCCGAAAATGCCGCAGCTATTGCTGAAGGTGATGTTGAGGCGATGGACTATTCCAGTTGTGAGTTCATTGAAAAAGCGTCTGGGATCAAATCACGCCATGTGTTGTACAAAGAAGGCATTCTTGACCCCAACGTCATGCAACCAGTGTTTACAAAACGCACTGAAGATGAAATACCAGAGATGGTCGAGATGGCGATTACCGCCGCAAAAGAAGCGATGGCGCAAGCCGGGAAAACCGCTGCAGATATTGATTTAATCATTTGTGCTGCTTCGAATATCCAACGAGCGTATCCCGCATTATCAATTGAATTGCAACAACAATTAGGCGCGCAAGGTTACGCTTTTGATATGAATGTGGCGTGCTCGTCAGCTACTTTTGCTATCAGCAATGCGGTCAATGCCATTCGTGGTGGTATGGCCAAAGTGGTGCTGGTGGTCAATCCAGAATTCGCATCGCCGCAAGTGAACTACACCAGTCGCGACAGTCATTTTATTTTTGGTGATGTTTGTACGGCAAGCATTATTGAAGCGACCGACACTTGTACCGCTGACAATAGCTGGAAGATTCTTGGGATGAGTTTAAAAACCGAATTTTCAAACAATATTCGGTGTGATGTCAGTTATACCGATCATTGTCATCCGGAAGTCGATCCGCTCACCCCGTTTTTTAAACAACAAGGCCGTAAAGTATTTAAAGAATTATTGCCTATTGTCGCCGATGTCATTTTAACCGAGATGGCAAGATTAAACGTGGCGCCAGATGATTTGAAACGGTTGTGGTTACATCAGGCAAATATCAATATGAATGTGTTTGCAGCAAGAAAAATTCTGGGGCGGGATCCAGAGCCAGGCGAAGCTCCATTGGTGCTGGATACTTACGCCAACACAGCTTCTGCCGGTTCAATTATTGCTTTTCACCAAAATAAACAAGGCTTAACCACTGGGGATAAAGCCGTGTTGTGTTCATTTGGTGCCGGCTATTCAGTCGGTTGTCTGGTGTTAGAACGTTATCGGTAAAATATAAACAGTCCTGCGCTACACCCGCAGGACTGAGTTTTGATCATAAGACACTGGCGATGGTACAAAACCATCAGCGTCAGCATCATTTTGCCATTGTGCACCGTTGATTAAATAACGGAACTCAAATTGTTGATCGGTCGGTAAAGTAAGCGTGGTGCTGAAATCGCCATTCTTTTGCTTTTTCATCACCGCCGCTTCCCAGTTATTAAATTCACCAAGTACTGCAACGGATTCTGCGGCCTGAGCTTGCTCTGCGGGCACGACGAAGGTCACTTTACATGCTGGTTTGGTTTTCAGATATTGTTTACTGATCGACATTTCCTGCTCCTTTTGGTGAGACTTCTATGGCCCAAAGTTCCAATCCTGCTGATTGAACCTCTTTAAAGCTAGCACAAAATTCAGGTCAAAAAAAAGACAATTTTGCGACAGCAAGATTGCATTCGTATGCTGAAAGTGCAACTGAAATTGACCGTGATGACCAACAGATTTAACGCTTTTTCCACAAAAATTAATGATTGGGCGACGAACAGCGGTGCAGATGTGCTCGATCTTCTCTCAAGAGAGAAACCGGGATCAAATAGGAGGATATAATCCCGGCATTACTTCAAGAATGGTTTTAAAAATTAGTCAACGATTAGCACTCAATGATATTCACAGCTAAGCCGCCGCGTGAGGTCTCTTTATACTTACTTTGCATATCACGACCGGTATCCCACATTGTTTTGATCACTTTATCCAAGGATACTTTGTGCTCGCCGCTGCCGCGCACTGCCAGCCGCGACGCGTTTATAGCCTTAACTGCCCCCATGGCATTGCGTTCAATACAAGGCACCTGAACTAAGCCGCCAACCGGATCGCAAGTCAGTCCCAAATTGTGTTCCATACCAATTTCAGCTGCATTTTCAACGTTTTCAACCGAACCGCCAATGATTTCAGTTAGAGCTCCGGCAGCCATTGAGCAAGCAACGCCAACTTCACCCTGACAGCCAACTTCGGCACCCGATATTGAAGCGTTTTTCTTATATAAAATGCCAATGGCTGCGGCAGTAAGCAGGTAACGACAATAAATATCCGGGGTGACCGGCTGCACAAACTTATCGTAATACATTAATACCGCTGGAATAATTCCAGCGGCGCCATTGGTTGGTGCTGTCACAACACGGCCACCGGCAGCGTTTTCTTCGTTTACCGCCAGCGCAAACAAATTGACCCAATCCATTGCTTGCAGTGGATCAGCAGTTTTTTCAGCGCAAAGCCGGCGATGTAAGGCCGGGGCGCGGCGTTTCACTTTTAACCCGCCCGGTAAAATACCTTCAGTGCGAATACCGCGTTGCACGCAGTCATACATCGTCTGCCAAATCGAACCAAGCTCGGCTTTGATTTGATTTTCTGTACGTAGCACTTTTTCGTTTTCCATCATTAAACCAGCGATAGAAAGACCATGCTCTTTACAAAGTGCCATTAACTCAGCGCCACTTTCAAATGGAAAGGGTGGTGGGTTGTCAGCAGCAAACTGACTGGCCGCTTCTTTTTCTTTGGCGAAATCTTCAGCGCGTACGATAAAACCGCCACCAATGGAGAAGTAAATTTCACTATGAATGATTTCTTTATCTGCATTTAATGCAATCAGCTCCATGCCGTTGCTGTGTTCTTTTAAGGTTTTACGACGATGAAAAATAATCGCGCCTTCGCGGGGGAAGCTAACCAGCTGCTTACCATCTAAGTTAATTTGTTGTGTTTCATCAACTTGCTTTAACAAGCCTGGAATGAGATCGGGATCACAGTGTTCTGGTAAATTGCCAGCGAGGCCTAAAATGACAGCTTTACCGGTACCGTGGCCAACGCCGGTTTGGCCTAAAGAGCCAAATAATTCAACCTTGACGCTATGGACCTGCGACATCAGGCCAGCCTCGCTGAGATTTTCGGTGAATTTTTTGGCGGCACGCATTGGACCTACGGTGTGAGAACTGGACGGGCCAATGCCGATACTAAACATATCAAAAGCGCTGATAATCATGGAATTAAACTACTGTGATAAAAAATGTGGCCTCATTGTAGCGGAACCGACTCATTTCTGTAAGTCGGGTTGTAACTGGTCAGTGTAGATTCTATCTCGTTTTATCTCTGGCGAATGTCCACTTA
>JAHJNE010000510.1 GCA_018820995.1 Gammaproteobacteria bacterium
AGCCAACTAAAAACTCCAATGCCGTGATCTTCTGACCACTGGCAGCAACCGTCACCGCTTCAACATATCGGGCATTGGCCGGTTCGCGAATGTCGTAATAATGGATTTTACCTTCATCATCAGCCACAAACAGATTTTGCAATCGGGTATCTACCAATAACTTTTGAACTGTTTTTGGCGCGTCAGGCAACTGGTAATCCGTGCGAACCAGTGTTGTTTCGCCAGTCAAAAACTCAGTTTGGTTTTCAAACAGGTTGTAAGACAGATGACCATCCGCAGTAAATGCGGTAATCGCAGTCCCAGAAGGCCCTTCTTGCACCGATACTGCTTTGATAGCCTGGCCGTTTGGGTCCAACTGAATAGGAGTATCACCCAGCGGGTACGTGACCACCGGGACAATTTGCCGTTTATCATTTGGATAACTTAAGTTGTATTCGTGCTTCGCAACAACCACCTGACCATTGCTCAAGCCAACTGCGATAATGCCAGAGCGTGGTTCGCCTTTGGCAAAACTGGTGATACTGGCATCTTCCGGCAGTGGTAATTGCAGTTGTTGCTGGTTTTCACCCGTTTGGGCATTAAAAAACTGCAATTTGCCTTGCGGATTGACGACCAAACCGACTTCACCATATCGCTCCAGATTCACCAACAACGGCGTGGCATCAAGACTTGGATACGATTGCTGCTTTTCCACCGACGCTGATGAAAAAATCGGTCCGACTTCTGAGAACAAATAGACAAAAATGGTGGCAAACGCGAACACCACACTGCCGCCGGCAAAAGCGATGCCGTATTTTGACATTTTATCTTTCAGGTAACGCCAGCGGCGAAGCCGGGCTCGGTGCGCACCACTTGGCAACAATGATACCGCTGGCGGCGTCGCTGTTGTGGTGGAGCTGACTTGGGTCGGTTGCATTTTGGTACATCCACATCTGACTTTTAGATGTTGTGTACTATAGAAGAGGATTGTGTCAGAAATATTACATTGCAGATTTTTTTCATTTTTATGACAACGCACAATGAGAAACGCAGTATGTTCCCGGCAACTAGCTATTTGGGAAACCAGAGCGAGGCCTCAAAACAAAAAAGGCGCTGATCACAGCGCCCTTTTCAACCGGCTTTTGACTTATTTAATTCCTAAATCAGCCAGTGTTTTTGCCGCAACTTTCGCTGGTAATGGAACGTAGCCATCGCGCACTACAATTTCCTGACCACGTTTTGACAACACCATTTTAATGAACTCACGTTCCATTGGTGCTAATTCTTTGTTTGGGTGTTTATTGACATAAACGTACAGGAAACGCGACAACGGGTAAGCACCTGTTAAAGCATTTTCTGCTGAAGCTTCAATAAATGGTGTGCCTTCTTTTTTCGATAATGGCAAAGCGCGGACACCAGACGTGATGTAACCGATACCTGAATAACCAATACCGTTAATTGATTCACTTACACCCTGTACCACAGAAGCTGAACCTGGTTGTTCGTTGATATTAGCTCTGAAGTCGCCGTTACATAATGCGTGTTCTTTGAAATAACCATAAGTACCAGATACTGCGTTGCGGCTGTAAGTGGTGAAGTCACGATTTGCCCAAGCACCGGTTAAACCCAGTTGGCCCCAGCGCGTCACATCTTCTTTATAACCACAACGGCGTGTTGCAGAAAATACCGCATCAACCTGCGCCAGGGTTAAACCTTTTAACGGGTTATCTTTGTTGATGTAAACTGCTAATAAGTCGATCGCAACCGGAACTGCTGTTGGTTTGTAACCATATTTTGCTTCAAACGCCTGCACTTCAGAAGGCTTCATCGCGCGGCTCATTGGGCCGAAGTTTGACGTACCTTCCGTCAAAGCTGTTGGTGCAGTTGAAGAACCAGCACCTTGAATTTGAATGTTTACGTTTGGATATACTTTACGATAATCCTCAGCCCACAACGTCATCAGGTTGTTTAAAGTATCAGAACCAATACTAGAGATATTGCCTGAAACGCCGCTCGCTTTTTGATAATCAGGCAACGCAGGGTCAACCTTGGTGGTGGCAGCAGTGCTGCTAAACGACAAAGTAGCAGCAACTAATGTTGCGGTAGTTAACAGAGTAAAATTTTTCACTGTGCAGTCCTCTTGTGGCTGAGTCAGGCCGTTGCCTGTGTAATTCATCGCCATCATAAGAAGGTAATATGACAATATTATGACGAATTACAAATTAACACTGGCAATCTAAGCGTCTGCATATTGTATTTCTGATTTGAACGTCTATAGTTTTCGCTGGTTTTATTTAAGAGCATAAAGCCTTTGCGACCAACGACGGACGAGCGACTGGACATACCAGCGTTAAGAGGTTAAAACTACAATAATAAAATGTGTTGTTTGTTGTACAAAATTTAAAAGGAATAGCGCTATGAAGCAGTTGATTCTGACACTTATTGGGAAAGACAAAGCCGGTTTAGTCGAGCAATTGGCCACATTGATCAGTAGCCATCATGGTAACTGGACCGCGAGCAACTTAAGTCACTTAGGTGGTTATTTCGCCGGAATTTTGCAAGTTGAAGTCGCTGCAGAACACGCCATTGAACTATCTACTGCACTGGAGATGATGCCAGAACTTGACATCAAAATACATGAGGGTATCCCCTCAGAAGTGAACGAACACAAATTGCTGAAGTTCGTAATCACAGGCAATGACCGCCCGGGTATTGTGCGCGAGTTGTCCTCCGTGATTAAACATAAAGGCACCAACATCGTCCACTTTGAAAGCTCCAAGCAAAGCGCTCCGAACTGGGGTGTACCACTGTTCAATGCCATCGCCACGGTGGAATTGCCAGATGGTTTAGACAAAGACGAAGTGATCAGAGCACTCGAAGACATCGCCTCAGATGTCATTGTCGATGTCGAAAATCTACATTAAGTGCATCGTCGAGCAGACAAGATAGCCGGCAACGGCTATCTTGTTCATAAATCTTTCATTAAATTGCCATAGAGTAAGCCTTCTCCCAGAACTTCAATGGTTTGTCTATGAATGCACAACTACCTACAGTGAACGAATTGCATTATTTTCCGAAAGAACTGAGTTGGTTAGCTTTTAACGAGCGTGTCTTGCAGGAAGCCGCTGACAAGCGCAATCCATTAATAGAACGGTTGCGGTTTTTGGGCATCTATTCCAACAATATGGATGAGTTTTATCGGGTCCGGGTGGCTGACGTGAAGCGGCGGATCTTACTTAAAAAATACCAGTCTGAAGAAGAAGACGCCGAAGAACTGCTGTTGAAAATACAGCGCAATGTGCTGAAACTGGGCGACAAATTTAATGGCATTTATTTAGAACTGTTGCTTGAACTTCGCAAGCACAACATTGAATTTATTGACCATCATAAACTAAATGAATCTCAATCTGCCTGGGTCCGGACTTATTTCCGTGATCGGGTATTGCGGCATATCTCCCCTATTCTCCTGTCCAATGAAGACTTGCAGCTGTCCAAAAGACTGGAAGACAACGCTACCTATTTGATGGTCGAAATGACCGGCACTAACAAAGCCGAATACGCCATTGTGCAGGTGCCCACGGACGAAGTGTCGCGCTTCATTGAACTACCGTTATATTTGAATAAAACCAAAAAGCGTGGCCGTTACCGTCATCAATTTATGATGCTGGATGATTTGATCATCCACTGTTTACACGATTTATTTCGCGGATTTTTTGAGTTTTGCGACATTCAGGCCTTTTCGCTCAAGCTTACCAAAGACGCTGAATATAATTTGAGTGATACCTTAGATCAGAGTTTGCTCGACAAAATGTCCAAAGGGATCCGGCAGCGACTGGAATCCGAGCCTGTGCGCTTGGTTTATGACGCAACGATGCCCGAGCATATGTTGAAAATTTTAAAGAAACAGCTGGGTGCCAGCTCGCTTGATTCGTTAATTCCAGGCAGCCGTTATCGCAATTTTAAAGATTTCATTAGCTTTCCGAATATTGGTCACGCCAGCCTCGAATACCCGGCACAACCGCCGTTACCAAGTCCGGATTTCGAGCAACATACCACCACATTTGATGCCATCCGCAGTAGTGACGTGCTGCTGCACTACCCATACCATAACTTTACCTATTTTACTGAATGGGTACGTCAAGCGTCCTTTGACCCCAAAGTCAGTTCGATCAAAATGACGATGTATCGGGTCGCGAAAAACTCACGGGTGATCCAGTCTCTGCTAGACGCGGTGCGTAATGGCAAAAAAGTAATCGTCGTGATTGAACTGAAAGCCCGCTTTGATGAAGAAAATAATATTCAATGGGCAAGACGGATGACCCAAGCCGGCATTCAAGTGGTGTTTGGCTTAACCACTTTGAAAATTCACTCAAAGTTATGCTTGATTACCCGTCAGGAAAAAGGAAAATCGATTAAATATGCGCATATCGGGACCGGTAACTTCAATGAAAAAACCGCCCGTATTTATACCGATATGAGTCTGTTTACTTGCCATAATGAAATTTGTGATGAAGTCGACCAGGTATTTGAATTTATAGAATACAGTTATAAACCGTTTCAATTTAACCACTTAATCGTCTCCCCGACCTGGAGCCGCAGCAAGTTAAGTATGCTGATCCAGCGTGAGATGGACTTTGCCATCAGTGGTCGAAAAGCGGAAATATTGCTTAAAATCAATAATCTGGTTGATAACGAAATTGTAGATTTGCTGTATGTGGCCAGTCAGGCCGGCGTGAAAATCCGGATCATTGTGCGTGGCATGTGTTCTTTGATCCCCGGAATTCCAGGGAAAAGTAAGAACATTCAGGTCATTAGCGTCTTAGATCGTTATCTGGAACATGCGCGGGTTTACCAGTTCCTGAACGGCGGTGACATCGATTTATACCTGTCCTCTGCTGACTGGATGACGCGGAATATTGACCAGCGGGTTGAAGTTGGCGTCCCTATTTATGACGCGCGGATTAAGCAACAAATTATGACTGTGCTGGATTTACAATGGCACGATAACGTGAAAGCCCGTATCATTGATGATCAGCAACAAAACAACTACGTTAAACGTGGTAACAGAAAGAATATCCGCTCGCAGCAGGCAATCTACGATTATCTGGCCAGCCAGCATTTTGGTCCGACTATTCAGGCAGAACAATGACCCATTTAACTCCCCATGCAATTTCGGCAGCCGAACTGATCGCGGCCGTTGATTTAGGCTCTAATAGTTTCCATCTGGTGATTGCCAGAATTGTGGATGGAGCCTTGCAGCTGTTGCATCGGGAAAAACAAAAGGTTCAGTTGGCCGATGGACTGGACGAACAGCTGATGTTAAGTGACGAAGCCATGGCTCGTGGCTTAAAAGTGCTGGCGCAGTTTGCAGATACGTTGCAGGGCGTGCCGCCAAATGCAGTGCGGGTCATTGCCACCTTTACGTTACGCCGGGCGATAAACGCCAACAGTTTTTTGCACAAAGCCAAAACCGTCTTTCCATTTCCAATTGAAGTTATTTCTGGTCAGGAAGAAGCCCGCTTCATCTATCAAGGTGTCGCTCATTTTGAACACAATGCCAACCAGCGTCTGGTGATGGATATTGGCGGCGGCAGTACCGAGTTTGCCATTGGGGTGGATTTTCAGCCACTGAAATTATCCAGCCGCAATATGGGTTGCGTCAGCTACGCCAAGCAGTTTTTTGCCCGCGGTAAAATCAGCGAAAAACGCTTTGAACGCGCTATTTTACAAGCAGAACAAGAACTGGAAAATATCGTCAATGCCTATCGCAGCACTGGCTGGCAACAAGCCGTTGGCACCTCTGGCACCATCAAAACGATCAAAGATATTATCACCGGTTTTGGCTGGCATCCGCATTGTATTGAACTAGAACACCTTCTGAAGATTAAACAGCTGGTACTGCAATTTGACAGCTGTGAGTTACTGGATTTACCGGGCCTCACCGACGATCGTAAGCTATTACTTGCGCCTGGTTTAGCCATTCTGATTGCCGCATTTCAGATGCTCGGCATCGAGCAAATGGTTTATGTGGATGCAGCACTGCGCGAAGGTGTGCTTTATGAAATGAGTGATCGCCTGCAACATCAGGATATCAAAAGCCATACTATTAAAAGTCTGATCACCCGCTATACCGTAGATTTGGCTCAGGCAAAGCGTGTACAAACCACCGCGTTAGAGATTTTTTCACAAGTAAAAGAGCAATGGCAGATGCAGGACAGTTGGCAGCAATTGTTATCTTTTGCATCATCGGTATTTGAAATTGGTCTGCAAATTAATTCATCCAGCGTGCAACGACATAGCGCTTATATTCTTTACAATACGAACCTGCCGGGATTTAACCAGGAACAGCAACAATTATTGGCGTGTTTGGTTCGGTTTCACCGACGCAAAATCAAACCGGAAGACTTCCCTGACTTCTATCTTTATTCAGCACAGGATTTGCGTTACGCCTTGGTTATTTTCCGCTTAGCTATACTGCTCAATCAAAAACGCCGCGATGACATGTTGCCACAATTGCATCTGACGGCCGGTGAGCGCAGCTTGCAATTGCAGTTACCGAATCAATGGACTGAGCAGCAAACAGTGCTGGTTGCCGATCTCATCACTGAACAACAATTTCTGAAGCGTCTTGATTTCACTCTGGAATGTCCGGGTGTACCCAAAGATATCCTGGAAGAATAAGCCTTTATTGCTTTGCTCGTCAGCGCTTTAACTTGATAAGCTTGCGGTATCAGCATTGGCTTTTTTACCAAAATTAGTTACTTTGGATCTTCGTTAACCTATTTTCGGGATCCACCATGCGTTTACCAACCACTGTCATTGCGACCTTTTGTGCATTGTCTTCAGCCGCCGTACACTGTGCCGATCTCAAATCAACTCTTGACGCCGAAATTACAGCGTTAATGCCAAAAGTCATTGATTGGCGTCGTGATTTACATCAACACCCGGAACTGTCAAATCGGGAATTCCGTACCAGTAAAATGGTCGCGAATGAGCTTAAAAAATTAGGTTTAGAAGTACAAACCGGAATAGCGCATACCGGCGTCGTCGCACTGCTCAAGGGTGCCAAACCGGGTCCGGTGGTCGCGCTACGCGCAGATATGGATGCATTACCGGTCACCGAACAAGTAGATTTGCCCTTCGCCTCCAAAGTAACCACCGAGTACAACGGTCAACAAGTCGGGGTGATGCACGCCTGCGGCCATGATGCGCATGTCGCGATGTTATTAGGTGCTGCAACTGCACTGAGTAAGCATCAAAAAGAGTTGGCCGGTACCGTAATGTTTATTTTCCAGCCGGCCGAAGAAGGTGCACCAACTGGCGAAGAAGGTGGAGCTTCTTTAATGCTCAAACAAGGTTTATTTGCTAAAACGAAGCCGGATGCGATTTTTGGTTTACACGTCTGGCCAGGCCCATCCGGC